>NZ_JAELTK010000335.1:0-270 GCF_016428765.1 Delftia sp. ASV31 | reverse complement strand
TGGCCGCATTCGCTACCGTGAAGGCGTAGTTGAACGGCGTGCCCACAGCCAGGCTGCCTGGGTTGGCCTTGGTGACCGTCAACGCTGGCGTACCAGGCGTCACCGGCGTGGAAGGCGTCGATGCGCAATCCGTCGTGCAACCGGCCGTCGGATTGACGGGGCTGATGCCGCCGGACGGATCGTAGGAAGCCGTGTTCGTGCTCGAACCCACAGCCGTCGGCACAGCTGGCAGGTTGAAGCTGGTGCTGCTGCCAGCCGCCACCGGTGTGG
>NZ_JAELTK010000334.1:0-282 GCF_016428765.1 Delftia sp. ASV31 | reverse complement strand
CCCCCCCCCCCCCCCCCCCCCCCCCCCCCCCCCCCCCCCCCCCCCCCCCCCCCTTTTCAAGCAGAAGACGGCATACGCGATCAACGTCAGCGTCTCGTGGGCTCGGAGATGTGTATAAGAGACAGCGTGGGCTCGGAGATGTGTATAAGAGACAGGGTCCAGTCCCTGCAGCTCGCTTTCCTCATCCACGCGCAGGCCGATCAGCATGTCCAGCAGCCACAGCAGCACCGCCGTGGCCACCAGCGTGAACAAGGCCACGGCCAGCACGCTCACGGCCTGGGT
>NZ_JAELTK010000333.1:0-293 GCF_016428765.1 Delftia sp. ASV31 | reverse complement strand
GCCACCTTGAGCGTCTTCAGGCGCGGGGCGACATCGACGCCCAGCTCTTCAGGCTTGACCGTGTCCAGCTGCTTTTTCTTGGCCTTCATGATGTTGGGCAGCGTGACGTAGCGCGGCTCGTTCAGGCGCAGGTCGGTGGTGATGACGGCCGGCAGGCTCAGGGCCAGGGTTTCCAGGCCGCCGTCCACTTCACGCGTGACATTCACCTTGTCGCCAGCGACTTCGACCTTGGAGGCGAAGGTGGCTTGCGGCAGGTCGGCCAGGGCCGCCAGCATCTGGCCGGTCTGGTTGGC
>NZ_JAELTK010000332.1:0-295 GCF_016428765.1 Delftia sp. ASV31 | reverse complement strand
CCCCCCCCCCCCCCCCCCCCCCCCCCCCCCCCCCCCCCCCCCCCCCCCCCCCCCCCCCCCCCCCCCCCCCCCCCCCCCCCCCCCCCCCCCCCCCCCCCCCCCCCCCCTTTTTAATGACCCGGCGACCACCGAGATCTACACTGTTCGCATTTCGTCGGCAGCGTCAGATGTGTATAAGAGACAGGCGGGGCATCAACCTGCAGATCGAGTCGGGCGAGGTGTTCGGCATCATCGGCCGCAGCGGCGCGGGCAAAAGCTCGCTGGTGCGCTGCCTGAACCTGCTCAACCGCCCGAC
>NZ_JAELTK010000331.1:0-299 GCF_016428765.1 Delftia sp. ASV31 | reverse complement strand
CCCCCCCCCCCCCCCCCCCCCCCCCCCCCCCCCCCCCCCCCCCCCCCCCCCCCCCCCCCCCCCCCCCCCCCCCCCCCCCCCCCCCCCCCCCCCCCCCCCCCCCTTTTCAAGCAGACGACGGCATACGAGATCAACGTCAGCGTCTCGTGGGCTCGGAGATGTGTATAAGAGACAGGTCCAGCACATCGAGATGGCGCGCGACATGGCCTCCAGCTTCAACCACATCTACGGCGGCGAGTTCTTCACGCTGCCCGAGGCGCAGGTCGAGGAGAACGTGGCCACGCTGCCCGGCCTGGATG
>NZ_JAELTK010000330.1:0-300 GCF_016428765.1 Delftia sp. ASV31 | reverse complement strand
CCCCCCCCCCCCCCCCCCCCCCCCCCCCCCCCCCCCCCCCCCCCCCCCCCCCCCCCCCCCCCCCCCCCCCCCCCCCCCCCCCCCCCCCCCCCCCCCCCCCCTTTTCAAGCAGAAGACGGCATACGCGCTCAACGTCAGCGTCTCGTGGGCTCGGAGATGTGTATAAGAGACAGATCCAGTACTGCCGCGCCTTGTTGGGCACGCCGGCCGCGCTGTCGGGCGCGGACAGCTGCTCATAGCCCGCGAACAGCTTGAGCGCGGACAGCGTCACCGTGCCGCCCAGCGTCAGGTTGCGGGAGG
>NZ_JAELTK010000043.1:0-50782 GCF_016428765.1 Delftia sp. ASV31 | reverse complement strand
GCGACTGGAAGGCCCGCGACGCCGCATCGAAGGCCACGGCCTCGTAGCGGAACACGCCCAGGTCGGCCAGCACGAATTCCGACCAGTCCTGGTAGAGGTTGCCGAAGAACATCAGCCGAAAGCGCTCGCACAGCGCGCCCACCATCACACGCCAGGCGGATTCGCCGGCTGCGACACCCTGGGGCTGCCACTGCGCATAGGGCCTGGGCGCCTCATGCAGGGGCTGCAGGGCCTGCAAAAGCTCGGCCTTGCGCAGGCCTGAGTGAACGGGTGCGCCTGCGAACAGCTGCAGCAGCTCGGGCTTGGTGTGCAGCGCAAACAGCTCCTCCAGCGCCATGGGGTGGCCCGCGTCCAGCCAGCCAAGATCCAGCAGGGGTGCGGCCGCGTCAGCAATGGCGGGAATCTCTTCGTACACCAGCTTGCCAGCCCGAAACCACGGCCCGCGCCGCATCAGCAAACGCACCATCAGCGCCTGCGAGGGCTGGGGCAGCTGCGTGAAACGGGTGAGGAATGCCTGCTCGGGCGCGTCCAGCAGATCGCCGTAACGCTGGCCAATCCAGTCCAGCGCGCGCTGGAAGTTGTGCAGGTAGTAGAAGCGGTGGGGAGGGAGCATGGGCCTGGCAGATCGGGCAGCCAGGCCGCTCGAAAACTGTATCTTTATACAGTCATCATATCAAACCCGGTAGTGCTCACTTCGCGCAACGGACTTGCCCCGGGCAGGCTCATCCGGCCAGGAAGCCGCCATCGGTCGCCAGGCAGTGCCCGACCACAAAGGCCGCCTCGTCCGACATCAGCCAGACGACGGCCGTGGCCACCTCCTGCGGATGGCCCATGCGGCGCAGCGGCAGGCCCGCCGCCACGGCATGCATGTCGGCAATGCCCGAGCCCAGCATCATGTCCGTGACCACGCGGCCAGGGGCAACGGCATTGATGCGGATGCCGCGCGGCGCGTACTCCATGGCGGCGGCGCGGGTCAGCGACAGGGCCGCCGCCTTGGAGGCGCCGTACAGCGACAGGCCCGGGTTGGGATTGCGTATGCCGCTGACGCTGGTGTTGTTCACGATGGTGCCGCCGCCCGCCGCCAGCATGGCCGCCAGTTCATGGCGCATGGCGTGGAAGACCGCACGCACATTCGTGTCGAAGACCTGGGAGAAGACCGCGTCATCCTGCTCGGCCAGCGCGGCGCGCCGCTCCTGGAAGCCCGCATTGTTGAAGGCCGCGTCCAGCCGCCCGAAGCGCGCAACGGCCTGCTCCACCACCGCCGCCATGTCCTCCTGCCGCGTTGCATCGCAGGCCAGGAAAAGGCCGTCCGAACCTCGCTGCCGGATTTCCTGCTCCAGCTGCAGGCCCAGCTCACGGCGGCGCCCCGTGACCACCACGGCGGCGGCGCCCTCCTCGGCCATGCGCAAGGCGGTGGCCCGGCCTATGCCGCTGGTGGCGCCCACTACCAGGCAGACACGCCCCCGGAGCCGCCCCGATGGTGCAAGGGCTGGCAGGGGACCGGCCAGTTCCAACTGACGCTGCTGCATGTCCATGGCGATGTTCCTTCGCAATTTGGTTGCATGGTACAACCAATAGACTAAAAACACCATGCAGGCAAAGCCGGTGCCATCCCGCGCGGCTCACTTGCAGGGATGCTCCATTGGATGCAAACTTGCTTCAACATTGATGCAATGAGGTCCACCATGAGAACCACGGTCACCATCGACGACGCCTTGTACGAGGAAGCGCTGGAGCTGGCGGAGCCAGAAATGGACAAGGCCGACCTGTTTCGCGAAGCCGTCAAGACTTTCGTGAGAGTGCAGGCGGCCAAGCGTCTGGCCGCGCTGGGAGGCAGCGCACCGGACATGCGGGAGATTCCCCGTCGCCCACAGGGCATCGAGCCATGAATCCCGTTCTGGTCGATACCTCGGTCTGGATCGATCACTTCAGGCAGGGCAATCCTCACCTGGTGCAGTTGCTGCAGCAAGACATGGCGCTCATGCACCCCCTGGTGCTGGGCGAACTGGCCTGCGGCACGCCACCGGCACGCGCACGCACGCTCGCAGACCTTCAACGGCTCAAGCCTGCCCGGCAGGCCAGCATGCGCGAAGTGATGGCCTTGATAGAGCGCGAGCAGCTCTTTGGTCTGGGCTGCGGCCTGGTGGACATGACGCTCCTGGCCTCGGCACTCATGTCTTCAGGCGCCAGCCTGTGGTCGCTGGACAAGCGCCTGCACGCGCTGGCCCAGCGGTTTGGCATTGCCTACCGTCCCACAGGCCAGTAGGGCCAGTAGGGCCGATAGCTTCGATAGCGCCGCTAGTGCCTAGTGCCGATCAGACGGCCCTGTCCACCAGCTTTCCCACCACCGGCAACACCACGCGCGACACATGCGCCCCGCCCAGGTGCAGGCTGTTGACCGCCACCTGCATGGGTCCTGCACTGCCCTCGGGCGCGCCGGTGTTGGGGTTCACGTCGAAGCGCGGGAAGTTGCTGCTGGAGATGTCCAGGCGGATGCGGTGGCCCTTGCGGAACAGGTTGGAGGTGGGCATGGGCTCGATGGTGATGGCCACCACCTCGCCGGGCGTCATCAGCTCGGGCTGCTCCCATGAGTTGCGGTAGCGGCAGCGCAGGATGCCGTCGGTGATGTTCATCGCATAGCCCTGCGGATGGTCGGCGCTGGGCGGGTACTGGTCGATGAGCTTGGCGGTGAAGTCCGTGTCGGGCGCGGACGAGGACACCTGCAGCTCGATGGTGATGGTGCCCGTGACCTCCAGGTCTTGCTGCAGCGGCTCGGTCTGGAACACCAGCACGTCGCCACGCTCGGACAGCGGGCCGTAGGGCGGGCGGGCGGCGAAGGTGCTCTCGTGCGTGACCTGGTCGTAGGCGCCTGCGAACATCAGCGGCTCGCCCGAGGTGATGGAGCCGCCCAGGGTGGGCACGGGGCAGGCCGGGTCGAAGCGGTAGCTGCGCACGCCCGGCTGCGGCGCGGGCTCGCGGGCCAGCCTGCCGTCGGCGTGCAGGTGCCAGGCCGTGGGCTGCGTGCCGGGCACGGGCCAGTGGTCGGCGCTGCGCCAGGCCCCGCCGTGGTCCAGCCGGCCCTGGGCCGTGCGCGCGCCCGATCCGCCGCCCATGCGGAAGTAGCGCACGGCGGCTTGCTGGCGCGCGGGCATGGGCCGGCCCTTGAGCCAGTGGTCGAACCAGGCCAGGCGCATGGCCACGTAGTCGTCGGCCAGTGCGCCGTCGAGCACGGCATCGGGCCCGAAATCCACATCGCCCGCATGCGGGACGCTGCGCTCGCCATGGGTCCAGGGGCCCAGCACCATGCGGACCCGGCCATCGCCGCGCGACAGGCCCAGGTAGTTGTCCGTGGTGGTCTGCGCATACGGGTCCCACCAGCCGCACATCAGCATCACGGCCAGGCCGTCGAAGGCGCCGTAGTGGCCGGCGGCGTACAGCTCGGGCTGGCGCCAGTAGTCGTCAAAGCTGCCGCGCTCCCACTGGCTGAACAGGTAGTCCTCGTACTCGGGCGCCCACTGCAGCGGCGAGTCGCCGCGCGACCAGGGCAGGCGCAGGCACCACCGGCCGATGTCGGCCTGCTCCAGCGCCTGGCGCGCTGCGGGCTCCAGGTGGTTGCTGCCGCTGCGCGCATTGCGCAGGGCCCAGACGGCCTGCTTCAGCTCGAAGGCACCGCCATGGCGTATGCCGCCCCGGTAGGCATTCGCAAAGCCGCCGCATTCCAGGAACATGGCCTTGAGGCCCGGCGGCCTTTGCGTGGCCAGCGCAGTCTGCGTGTGTGCGGCGTAGGACAGGCCGTAGGTGCCCACGCTGCCGTTGCACCAGGGCTGCTCCATGATCCATTGCAGGGTGTCGGCGCCATCGTGGGCCTCGCCCAGGTATTTGGTGAACTGGCCTTCGGAGCCGAAGCGGCCCCGGCAGTCCTGCACGACCACGGCATAGCCTTCGCGCGCAAAGCGGGCCGCCACCTCGCCCCGGCGCATGGGAAGGGGGTTGGCCGCGCTGCGCTCGCGGCGCGTTTCCTCGTTCTTGCCGTAGGGCGTGCGCTCCAGCAGCACGGGCAGCGGGCCGGGTTCGTGGGGGCCGAGGTTCTCGGGCAGATACAGGTCGGTGGCCAGGCGCACGCCATCGCGCATGGGCACGACGAGGCTGTGGCGGACCACGCCGCCTAGGTGGGTGATTGATGTGTTGCTCATGCTGCTGGCGCTCAGTCGAGCTTGAGGTTGCGTTCCTTGACCAGCTTGGCCCAGCGCGCCGTGTCTTCCTGCATGAAGCGCGCCAGCTCCTGGGGCGTGGTGGGCGCGGGCTCGGCGCCCTGCGCCTCCAGAGACTTGGCCACTTCACGGTCCTGCAGCGAGCGCACCAGCGCGGCATTGACCTTGGCCACCACCGCAGGCGGCGTGCCGGTGGGCGCGAACAGCGCATACCAGATGTCGTATTCGAAGTCCTTGACGCCCGCCTCGGCCATGGTGGGCACCTGCGGCAGGGCGCGCGAGCGCGTGGCGCTGGCCACGGCCAGCGGCGTGAGCTTGCCGGCCTTGATCTGCAGCACCACGCTGGGCACGGCATTGATGCCCAGCTGCACATGGCCGCCCACCAGTTCGTTGACGGCGGGCGCGCCGCCCTTGTAGGGAATCTGCAGCATGCGCGTGCCCGTGGCAGCCTGGAACATTTCCATGGACAGATGGCCTGGCGTGCCGTTGCCGCTGGAGCTGTAGTTCAGCGCGCCGGGGTTCTTGCGCGCCAGCGCCACCAGCTCCTGCACGGTGCTCACATTGAGGCTGGGGTGCGTGGTGAGGATGGGCACGTTGATCAGCACCCGCCCCACGGGCACGAAGTCGCGCGAGGGGTTGTAGGACAGCTTGCTGGACAGCAGCGGCGCCGTCACCATGCCCGAGCCCGCACCCAGCAGCAGGGTGTAGCCATCGGCCGGCGCGGAAGACACCAGCTGGAAGCCATGCACGCCGGGGCGGTTGTCGATGACCACGGGCTGGCGCCACAGCTCGGACATCTTGCGGGCCACCACGCGCATGGCGGCATCGGCCGCGGCACCGGCGGGGAACGGCACGACGATGCGCACGGGCTTTTCCGGGAATTCGGCCGCATGGCCGGGCAAGGGCGCCAGGCCCAGCGCAAGGCCCAATGCCAGGAAAGCCAAGGACAGGAAGCGTTGGAAGTGGGTCATGGGAATCTCCATTCTTGATGCGGGTGTGCAGGACGGTCAGAAGTCGTGGCGCACGCCCGCGCCGATGGCGCGCACGGCCACGTTGGGGCGGCTGGAGTCCACGCCGTCGTGGTCCACGAAGGCCTGCAGTTCGGTGCGCTTGGACAGCGCATAGGTATAGGCCAGCTGCTGGCGCCTGCGCTTGCCGGTCAGCGAGGTCTGCACGTCGCGCTGCATCAGGTTGAGCACCACGGCGTGTGCGCCATGGCGCAGCCGCGTACCAAGCATCCAGTAGTCCACGTCGGCGCGCGAGACGCCGGGCTTGTGGTTGAAGCGGTCACGGCCCAGCAGCACATAGGGCTCGATGGCACCAAAGCTGTAGCGCAGGCCCATCTGCCATTTGCTGTCGAACTCGTTGGCCAGCAGGCCACCGGCGCGCGTGTCCTTGGCGTAGCCCAGACCGGCCGTCCACGGGCCTGCGGCGTAGCTCAGGCCCAGGTCCAGCGATCTGGCGTCGTCCTCCAGCCCTGGGGCCTTGGCATCGCCGCGCAGGTAGTAGCGCGCACGGAACACCGTGCCGCCCCACGACGGGCTTTGGTAGCCCAGCGAATTGGAGGTGCGGTTGCGCGCATTGAGCATGGAGGTGCCTATGGCCGTGGCCCCGGCGTCATTGGCCGCGAACGAGGTGATGCCCGTGACCTGCGAGTACAGCGGCGAGCCCGTGGGATTGGCCGAATCCAGCCGGCCCAGGGCCACCGTGCCCAGGCTGCCGCGCAGTGCCACGTAGCTGTTGCGAAAGGCCGGCGTGGTCAGCGAGCCCGTGTCCGCATCCAGCCCCATCTCCATGCCGAACAGCGCCTGCAGGCCGCCGCCCAGCTCCTCCTTGCCGCGAAAGCCCAGGCGCGAGGCGTTGTCGCGCTCTTCCATGGTGGAGCCGGCATTGCCGGTCTTGAGGTGGTTCACGGTCAGCCGGATCTGGCCGTAGACCTGCATGTCCTGCGCATGCGCAATCGGGTGGCCCAGGGCCGCGATGGACAGGCTGCAGACGGCGGCAATGCTTGGCAGGGCCTTCATGGAATCTTGCTCCTTGTGTTGTGCGTGTTCTGACGCCGCCGATTCTCAGGAGCCCCCGCATCCACCACAACGGTATGACGGACGCGTATTACCCTATGCGATTCGTGATGCGCCGTGCGCGCCCCCGGCCACGCTGCCATCATGCAAGCACCGCCTGTACAACCCATGAATTTCAAGCAACTCGAAGCCTTCCAGGCCATCATGCTCAGCGGCTCCACCACGGGTGCGGCCGAGCGCCTGGGGCTGTCCCAGCCCGGCATCAGCCGCCTGCTGGCCCAGCTGGAGCAGGACCTGGGCCTGCGGCTTTTCATCCGCGAAAAAGGCCGCCTGGCGCCCACGCAGGAGGCCGAGGCCCTGCTGCACGACGCCCAGGTGCTCATGGATTCGGCCCAGTGCTTTCGCCGCCATGCCGAGCAGTTGCGGCTGGGCGGATTCAAGCGCCGGCTGCTCAAGGTGGCCGTGCCCGGCACCCTGGCCACCTCGCTGATGCCGGCCATTGCGCACCAGTTCATGCAGGCGCATCCCGACGTGGTGCTGGAAGTGCTGTCGGGCTCCTATACCGAGACCGAGCGGGCCCTGCTGAGCCGCGACGCCGACATCGGCCTGGTGCGCCTGCCCATGACCATGCCCGGCCTGCGCACGCGGGCCTGCCTGGAGTCCGAGGCCGTCTGCATCATGCCCAAAGGCCATGCGCTGCAGGCGCTGGACGAGGTGACGCCGTCAGATCTGGTGGACGCCCCGCTGATCCTGCTGGGCCGCCAGCGCGAGATCCGCCAGGAGATAGACATGGCCTTTCGCCATGCGCGCGTGCAGCCGCGCGTGGCCGTGGAGGTGCATTCCGTGGGCGAGGCCTGCGCCCATGTGGCGCAGGGCCTGGGCGTGTCCATGGTCAACGGCCTGCTGGCCAGCTACTGCCAGCCCGGCGCCCTGTCCAGCCGCCCGTTCAGGCCGCGCATCCGCTACCAGCTGGCCATTGCCTCGCTGGAGGCGGCGGCGCCGTCGCCCCTGCAGGACACGCTGATCGCCCTGCTGGTCCAGGCCATCGTGGCCACCGGGCATGCCGCCCCGGTGGACGACATGCCGAAGGCCTGATGCCCCGGTGATGCCGGCCGCTCAGTGCATCCAGCGCTGGTGCAGCCACCGCGCCGCATGGTCCAGCGCATAGCCCAGGGCGCCGATCAGCACCACGGCGGCCATCAGCTCCGAATACGCCAGGCGGTCGCGCGTGTCGAGGATGAAGTAGCCCAGGCCGGCCGATACGCCCAGCATTTCTGCGGGCACCAGCACGATCCAGATGATGCCGATGGCCAGGCGCACGCCCGTGAGGATCTGGGCCGTGATGCCGGGCAGCACCACGCGCAGAACAGTCTCGGTGCGCGTGGCCGACAGGCTGCGCGCCAGCAGCAGCCAGTTGCGGTCCAGCTGGGCCACGCCGGCCGCCGTGCTCAGCAGGATGGGCCAGACGGCGGCGAAGGCCAGCAGGAAGTACACGGGCGCGTCGCCCACGCCCAGCACCATCACGGCAATGGGCATCCACGACAGCGGCGAGATCATGCGCAGGAACTGGAACACGGGCGAGAACGCCTGCGAGAATCCGCGCGACAGGCCCACCAGCACGCCCAGCGGCACGCCGACCACGAAGGCCAGCAGCAGGCCCACGGCCACGCGCTGCAGGCTCAGCAGGGTGTGCATCCAGATGTCGGCGCCCGTCAGCAGCTGGCCCAGCGCCTGCAGCGAAGGCCAGGGCGCGAAGGCCGCAGCCACGGGCGTGCTGCGCGCCAGCAGCGCGCCGCCCACCCACCACAGGGCCAGGACCAGGGCCGCGCCCAGCAGCGGCAATCCAATACGTCGCAACACCTGGCTCACACCACGATGGTTTCGCGGCGCGAGAAATCGGCCGGAATGCCGAAGACCTGCGGGCCGCCCACGGCCTGGATGGCCTTGCGCACGAAGCGGTCGTCCACCAGGTCGGTGGCCGCGAACCTGGGCTCCAGCTTGTCGAGGAAGCGCGTGTCTCCCTCGACCTTGGTGGCCTTGATGGCGCGCACCAGCTGCTCGGTGTACGAGGGATAGGGATAGGGCTGGAAGTCGATGCGCCGCTGGTGCCAGCCCTTGTTGACGACCACGCCGCTGGCCTCGTAGCTGGCGTAGTCGGTGGCGGCCAGCACCTTGGACAGCGTCTGCTGCGGATGCGGCGTGTAGCGGCGCTCGCCCGTGCTCGACAGCAGGCGCGCGGCAGCCAGGCGGTTGTCGCGCGTCCACAACTGGGCCTTGACCACGGCATTGGTCACGCGCTGCGCCCATTCGGGCTTGTCGGCGATATCGCGCTCGGCCAGGAAGGTGACGCAGCAGGCGTGGTCCTTCCAGACATCGCCCGAGAAGCGCAGCATCTTGCCCACGCCCGCGATCTCGGCGGCGGCATTGAAGGGCTCGGCCACGATGAAGCCCGCAATCGACTTGCCTGCCAGGGCCGAGACCATTTCGGCCGGTGCCAGCACGACGAGGTTGACCTCGTTGGCCGCAATGGCGCCGCCGCGCGCGCGGGTCACGGCCGTGAGGCCGGCCTTGCGCAGCACGTCCTGCAGCAGGATGTTGTGGATGGAGTACCAGAACGGGATCGCCACGGTCTTGCCGCCCAGGTCCTGTACCTTCTGGATCTCGGGCAGCACGGTCAGGCCCGAGCCGTTGACGTGGTTCCAGGCCACGATCTTGGCGGGGAACTTGGCGCCGTAGCGCACCCACAGCGTGGAGGGCGTGAGCAGGTGGATGACGTTGACCTGGCCCGAGACGAAGGCCTCGACGATCTGGGCCCAGGAGCGGAACAGGCGCGGCGCCTCGGCCTTGAGGCCTTCGGCCTCGAACAGGCCGTTGCCGTGGGCCACCAGCAGCGGCGTGGCGTCGGTGATGGGCAGGTAGCCGATCTTCACGGGCTGGTCATCGCCCTTGAAGGCCTGGGCGCGCGCATCGCCTGCGGCCAGCAGCGGCGCGGCCACCGAGGCCGTGGCCAGTGCGCCCAGGCGCAGCATGTCGCGCCGCGTGAGGCCGCAGCCGCAGTCCGACGAGGCGCAGATGTGGGTGTAGGAAGGGTGGTCCTGGAAGCTCATGCGAAAGACCTTTCAGAAGAGCATGGTTGAAGTCGAAGAAATGGCGGATCTGCAGGCGGATCGGCAGGCAGGCGAGCCGGATCAGGCCTGGGCCGCATGGCGCACGCCGTGCAGGGCCGAGAGGATGTCCAGCCGCAGCGCGGTCACGGCGGCGGCCTGGTCCTCGCGCGGGCGCGCTATGTCCACGCGCCATTCGCGCACGATGTGGCCGGGCCGCCCGCCCATCAGCAGGATGCGGTCGCCCACGAGGATGGCCTCGTCGATGTCATGCGTGACCAGCAGCGCGGCCGTGTGCCAGCGGTGGACCACGTCCACCATCAGCTCCTGCATCTCGGCGCGCGTGATGGCGTCCAGGGCCGAGAACGGCTCGTCGGCCAGCAGCAGCTGCGGCTCGCGGGCCAGGGCGCGCGCCAGGGCCACGCGCTGGGCCATGCCGCCCGACAGCTGCGAGGGGTAGAGCGCGCCGCTGCCGCCCAGGCCCACGGCCTGCAGCGCCTGCTCCACGCGCTGGCGGCGGGCCCCGGCCTCCAGCTTCGGCTGGCGCTCGAAGTCCAGGCCGAAGCCCACGTTGCGCCGCGCGTCCAGCCAGGGCAGCAGGCTGGGCTGCTGGAACACGAAGCCCGCGCGCGGGTGCGGCGCGGTCAGCGGCTGGCCAAGGAACTGGAGTTCGCCCCGGCTCCAGGCGCCGCCGTCCGGTGATTCGAGGCCGCCGAGCACGCGCAGCAGCGAGGACTTGCCGCAGCCGCTGCCGCCGAGCAGGCAGACGATTTCGCGCGGGGCAATGCTCAGGGAGATGTCCTCGAACACGGCCTTGCCGGGCGCATAGCCAAAGCCCGCGCCGCGTGCCTGCAGCACGGGCGCGGGAGCGTCAGGGGAGAAAGCTTCCGTCTGGGTCATGAACTGGTGGTTGCCAGGGCCGCGCCAGCCAGCGCGCCCTGTAGCTGCGTGACGCTGGGCGTCACGATGGGGATGAAGGCCGCCTCGCGCCAACGGCGCGCAAATCCCAGCGGCTGGTCGCGATGATAAGCGCGCCCGCCGCTGGCGTGCAGCTCCAGCTGCAGGGACTGCTGCACGATGTCGTTCAATTCCAGGCGCAGGCGGAACAGGGCTTGAGGTCGGTCAAGAAAACGCCCGTCGGACAGGCCCGCATGCAGCGTGGCCGTGGCCAGTTCCAGCGCGTGGCGCTGCTGCTGCAGCGGGCCTCCCAGCACATCGCGCCCGGCGCCGGCACGGGCCGAGGCCGCCGCCAGCGAGGCGCGCGCCAGCCCGATGCAAAGCCCCAGCTGCAGGCCCATGAAGGCGGGCCGCACGCGCGGCAGGAAATGGTTGGCGTCGGCATGGATCACATCGGCCGGACCGATCTGCAGCCCCTCGATGGACAGCGCCGCCGTATGGCTGCCGCGCAGCGCGATCAGGTCCAGGTCGGCGCTGCGCTGCAGGCCCGCCGCATCGCCGGGCAGCGCGGCCACGAAGGGCCTTGCACCGTCGCTGCGCGAGACGGCAACGGCCACCACGAAGCGACCCGGCGGCACCAGGTTGGTGGCCCAGGGCACGCACCCGCGCAGTGCAAGGCCGTCGGCGCCGACAGTGCCGACGGGCGTGGCCTCGACCTGCAGGGCCTCGATGCCGCCCAGGTACTTCATGGCGTTGGACAGGCCCGTGGCGCCCGCCTGCGTGCCCTGCAGCAGGCCCGGCAGCCAGCGCTGGCGCAGTGCCGCGTTGGGCGACTGCAGCAGGTACTCGACAAAGGCGCGCTGCGCCCAGAACACGAAGCCCGCCGTCAGCGAATGCCCGGCCACGCCGGCAATGGCCTCCAGCGCATCGCCCAGGCTGCCGCCCTGCCCGCCCTCGGCCACGGGCACGCCCAGGCCGAACAGGCCGTGCTGCGCCAGCCGGGGCAGCACCTCGTGCGCATGCGCGGGGCCTTCGTCCAGGGAGTCGGCATGGGCGTCCAGCCACTGCCGCAGCGAATCAACCAGCATGTGCGTTCTCCTGCGGTTGTCGGAACTGTTCGGGCAGATAGGGCTGCAGTTGCGGGTTGACGGGGCTTTGCGCCAGGCTGTTGGCAAAGTTGCACAGCGTGGCCAGGCTGATGCCCAGCACCACCTCCAGCGCCTGCTGCTCGCTCAGGCCGGCCGCATGGAAGGCGGCCAGGGCCTCGTCGGCGACGGCGCCGCGCGTGGCGATCACGGCTTCGGCAAAGCGGCGCACGGCGTCCAGGCGCGGCTGGCCCGTGTCGCGGCCGTCCTGCAGCGCCACCACCTCGGCCTGGGCCAGGCCGGCCTGCTTGAAGGCCAGCTTGGTGTGGCCAGCCACGCAGAAGTCGCAGCCATGGATGCGCGCCGCCGTGATCTGCACCACCTCGCGCTCGGCCAGCGTGAGCTGGGCGCGCGCGTTGATCTGGCCCACGGTCACATAGGTCTCCAGCGCCTGGGGCGAGTTGGCCAGGATGGCGATCAGGTTGGGCAGGAATCCGTTGCCGGCCAGGGCGCGCTCCACGAAGGGGCGGCTGGCTTCAGGGGCGGTTTGCGGGGTGTGCAGGGTCAGGCGTGCCATGGTGCTTTGCAGGAATGAAGGAATGCCTTCATGATCGGCCGCGCCCCCCTTGCCATCAATGCCGCCGCGTCGCGGATTTATGCCCGAACGTGTCAACCCGCAGGCGGATGCGGCGGGCTCGGATGGCGGCTCAGCAGCAGCGTGCCTGCGCGCGCTGCCAGGCGCCGGGCTGCTCGCCCATCACGCGCTTGAAGGCGCGCGAGAAAGCCGCATAGGACTCGTAGCCCACGGCCTCGGCCACCTGGCCTATCGCCTCGCCCTGGGCCAGCCGGCGTGCCGCCAGCTGCATGCGCAGCAGCAGCAGGAATTGCTGGGGCGGCTGGCCGCAGGCCTCGGCAAACTGCCGAAAGAACGTGGCGCGCGACAGGCACACGCGCGCGGCCATGTCGGCCACGCTCCAGTTGCGGGCCGGCTCGCGCAGCAGCTCGGCAACCAGCGGCGCAAAGCCCGGCCGGCGCAGCAGGCTCCAGATGCCGCGCGCCCGCGCATCGCCATGCGCGAGCTGGCGCAGGCCGTAGAAGAACAGCAGGCCCACCAGCCGGTCCATCACGGCCGAGGGCTCGGTGCCCGTGCGCAGCGCCTCGGCGCGCATCAGGTCGAACAGCATGGAGGCGCCGCTCATCGCATGGTCGTCGCCGCGCAGCACCAGGTGGTCGGGGAAGGCATCGACCAGCAGGCCGCGCATGGGGCCCTCGAAGGTGAAGAAGCCGCAGGCCAGCGCCGTCTCTCCGATGCCGGCCTCGCCCGTGACGGGGCGCATGGCCTGCGGGGCGCAGGCCATGTCCGGGTCGGCATAGGGCGAGATGAAATGCGGCACATCGCGCGAGAGGAACACGCCGTCGCGCGGCTGCAGCTCCACCGAGGGCTGGCCCGGCAGGTGCAGCCAGCAGCGCCCGTCCAGGATCAGGTGAAAGCTGGCCCGCGCGCGCCCCGCCGTGGAGGCCCGCCAGCGCCCGCAGTACTGCCCCACATGGAACACGCTGGCGCGCCATTGCAGGCCGTTGAGCAGGCCGTCGATGACGCGATCGACCTGCGCTTCGGCCGCGCTGTCGGGGACTGGGTCGGGTAGCACGGTGGTACAGGCAAGGCAGTGGAGGGAATGCGGCCGGCCAGTATCGCCACGATGCAGGCGCGGGGGAACGAATCTTTGGGCATATGCTTGTGCCGCAATCGATATCTGGATCTGCATCCAAGTCGGCCCGGCCCGACCTTGGTCCGGTCGTGCCTCAGCGCTGGAAGCCCGAAGGCGGCACCCCGAAATGCCTTTTGAACATGGCCGTGAACGCGCTCTGGCTGGCGTAGCCGCAATCGAGGGCGATGTCGATGATGCGCTCGCCCGCCGCAATGCGGCCCAGCGCGAACATCAGCCGCGCCTGCTCGCGCCACTGGGCGAAGGGCATGCCGGTTTCCTTCACGAACAGGCGCTGCAGCGTCTTGGCGCTCACGCCCAGGCGCTGCGCCCAGTGTTCGGCGGTGGCGGTGTCGGCAGGCTCGCGCATCAGGGCCTCGCAGACCTGGCGCAGCCGCGCATCGGTGGACAGGGGCAGGTGCAGGGGCAGCACCTCGGCGGTGCGCAGCTCATCGACCAGCAGGTGCATCAGGCGCTCGTCGCGGCTGCCTTCGGCATAGTCCAGCGGCACGCCGACGGCGGCCACCACCAGCTCGCGCAGCAGGGGCGACACGTTGACCACGCAGGTGCGCGCGGGCAGGTCCGCAAAGGCCGAGGCGTCGATGTAGGCCGTGCGCATCTTCACGTCGCCCGACATGCGCACATCGTGCTCGGCGTCGGCCTCTATCCACAGCCCCCGGTTGGGCGGCACCAGCCAGGAGCCGGAATGCAGCTGCACGGACATCACGCCTTCGATCGCATACAGCAGCTGGCCGCGCGGGTGGGAGTGCCAGCCCGTGCTGGTGCCATGCGCCCAGTTGGCCTCCATGGCGGCCATGGGGCGCCCGGTCTGGTGGTACTTGAGGTATCTGCGCGGCAGTTCTGCGGCCATGGGTCTTCCCATCCTGGAGCTGTGTGTGGTTCTATGCGGCTCTCTGTCCCGATCTCGACAATTGAAGTCAGTATAGAGAGAGACAGACGGGCACCAAACACCTATCTTCGGTCCCACGGCCCATTGACCTTCGTCAACGCCGGACCCTGACCGTTCCGCCCTGCGGGGCCCTTTCCTCCATGACAAGCAACACCACCACTCTTGGCGCCCCGGGCGAGCTGGCCGAGCCTGCAACGCACGCCCATCCGGCGCCCGCCCATCCAGCACCCGGCCATGCCGCGCAGGGCTTTTTGCTGCGCATCGTCGGCGCCGCCGCCTTTGCCCACCTGCTCAACGACCTGATCCAGGCCGTGCTGCCGGCCGTCTATCCCATGCTCAAGACGGAGTTCTCGCTGAGCTTCGCGCAGATCGGCTGGATCTCCCTGGTCTACCAGGTCACGGCCTCGCTGCTGCAGCCCTGGATCGGCCTGTACACCGACAAGCATCCCAAGCCCTACCTGCTGCCGCTGGGCATGGTGGTGACGCTGGTGGGCGTGGGCCTGCTGGCCCTGTCCACCAGCTACCCCATGCTGCTGGCCGCCGCGTCGCTGATCGGCGTGGGCTCGTCCACCTTCCACCCCGAGGCCTCGCGCGTGGCGCGGCTGGCCTCGGGCGGGCACTTCGGCACGGCGCAATCGACCTTCCAGGTGGGCGGCAACACGGGCTCGGCCATCGGCCCGCTGATGGTGGCGGCCATCGTCATTCCGTTTGGCCAGCATGCGATTGCCTGGTTCATGCTGGTGGCGCTGCTGGCCATCTGGGTGCTGCTGCGCATCACGCACTGGCGCCTGCACCATGCGCCGGCCAAGGTGGTGGCGGCCGGCCAGCATGCGCTGACGGCGCTGAACCGCTCGCAGGTCATCCGCGCGGTGACCGTGATATGCGTGCTGATGTTCGCCAAGTTCGTCTACATCGCGGCCTTTGCCAACTACTTCACCTTCTATCTGATCGAGCGCTTTGCCCTGCCCGTGCAGCAGTCGCAGCTGTACCTGTTCGCCTTCCTGGCGGCCGTGGCGGCGGGCACCTTCGCGGGCGGCCCGGTGGGCGACCGCATAGGGCGCAAGGCCGTGATCTGGGTGTCCTTCCTGGGCGTGGCGCCGTTTGCGCTGCTGCTGCCGCATGCCGACCTGTTCTGGACGGCCGTGCTGTCCATCGTCATCGGCCTGGTCATGTCCTCGGCCTTTGCGGCGCTGGTGGTCTACGCCCAGGAGGCCGTGCCCGGCCGCGTGGGCCTGGTCTCGGGGCTGATGTTCGGACTCATGTTCGGCATCGGCGGCCTGGGGGCCGCCGGCATGGGCAACCTGGCCGACACCCACGGCATCGTCTGGGTGTACGGCCTGGTGGCCTACCTGCCGCTGCTGGGGCTGGCAACGGCCTTTCTGCCGGAAACGCGGGCCCGGCGACGCTGAGGCGCAGCCTCAATCCGGCTGTATGCCCGCCTGCCGGATCACGGCGGACCAGCGCGCCACCTCCTCGGCGATCTGGGCTCGCGCCTCGGCAGGCGTGGTGAACGTAGGCATGGCGCCCTGGGCGACCAGGGCGTCCTTCACTTCCTGCTGCCCCATCACCTCCTTGAGCGCGCCGCTGAGCCGGGCGACGATGGGCGCGGGCGTGCCCGCAGGCGCCAGCAGGCCGAACATCGACGTCACCTCGAAGCCCGACAGCCCGGCCTCGGCCGTGGTGGGAATGTCGGCAATGGAGGGCACGCGCTGCGCCGTGGTCACGGCCAGCGCGCGCAGACGCCCGCCCTTGATGAAGCCCTGCGTGGCGGGCAGGGTGTCGAACACCACATCCACCTGGCTGCCCATCAAATCGTTGAGCGCCGGCGTGCTGCCCTTGTAGGGCACGTGCGTCAGCGGCACGCCGGCCTGCCGCTTGAACAGCTCGGCCGCCAGATGCTGGGGCGAGCCATTGCCCGAGGAGCCGTAGTTCAGCCCGCCCGGCCGGCTTTTGGCCAGGGCGATGAACTCGCCCAGGCTGGCCGCCTTCACCGACGGGCCCACGGTCACCACCAGCGGCACGCGCCCCACCACGCCAATGGGCGCAAAGCTCTTGTCCATGGTGAAGCCTGCCGTGGACGCCATGAGCACGCTGTTGATGGAATGGCTGGTCAGCGCGCCCAGCAGCAGGGTGTAGCCATCCGGCTTTTCCTTGGCCACGGCGGCGGCGCCCAGGTTGCCGGCCGCGCCCGCCCGGTTCTCCACCACCACCGGCTGGCCCAGCGCCAGCGAGAGCCTTTGCCCCACCACGCGCCCGATCACGTCGGTGGCGCCGCCGGGCGTGTAGGGAACGACCAGCTTGATGGGCCGGGCCGGATACCCGGCGTTGGAAGCGGCGTCGGCTGCGGCGCTGGCTGCGGTAGGCAACGCCAGGCCTGCGCCCAGGGTCAGCAGTGCGGCGCCCAGCAGGGCGCGCCGGTTGGGCGGATGAGATCGGTGTGCGGCGGTCATGGATGTCTCCTTGTCTTGTGTCGGAAAAACATGTCCGGCACGCAGACCGGACACGGTCGCATGGTTGGTCAATTAGATTATTAATAATATAGGTGATAACGCCGATGATAATTTGAGGGAAGCGCCGCTATCCTGCCGTCAACGCAAGGCAGCGCCTGCCTTCGCTCCCCACTCCAGACCCACGGACCGCCGCCATGACCGACCCCAAGACGCCCTCCCCGGCCCACGACATCACTCCCGCCGACGCCGAAAGCGGCATATCGAAGGGCCTGACCAACTACGGCGACCGCGGCTTTTCGCTGTTCCTGCGCAAGGCCTTCATCAAGGGCGCGGGCTATACGGACTCGGCGCTGCAGCGCCCCGTCATCGGCATTGCCAACACGGGCAGCAGCTACAACCCCTGCCACGGCAACGCGCCCCAGCTGATCGAGGCCGTCAAGCGCGGCGTCATGCTGGCGGGCGGCCTGCCCATGGACTTCCCCACCATTTCGGTGCACGAAAGCTTCTCGGCGCCGACCAGCATGTACCTGCGCAACCTCATGTCCATGGACACCGAGGAGATGATCCGCGCCCAGCCCATGGATGCCGTCGTGCTCATCGGCGGCTGCGACAAGACGGTGCCGGCCCAGTTGATGGGCGCGGCCTCGGCCGGCATCCCGGCCATCCAGCTGATCACCGGGTCGATGCTCACCGGCTCGCACCGCAGCGAGCGCGTGGGCGCCTGCACGGACTGCCGCCGCTACTGGGGCAAGTTCCGCGCCGAGGAGATCGACGCCGAAGAGATCGCCGACGTGAACAACCAGCTGGTGGCCAGCGTGGGCACCTGCTCGGTCATGGGCACGGCCAGCACCATGGCCTGCATTGCCGAGGCGCTGGGCATGACCGTGCCCGGCGGCGCCTCGCCCCCCGCCGTCACGGCCGACCGCATCCGCATCGCCGAGCAGACCGGCACCGAGGCCGTGCGCATGGCGCGCGAGCGCCTGACCATCGACAAAATCCTCACGCCCGCCGCCTTCGAAAACGCCATGCGCGTGCTGCTGGCCATCGGCGGCTCCACCAACGGCATCGTGCACCTGGCCGCCATTGCGGGGCGCATGGGCTATGACATCGACCTCAAGGCCCTGGACCGCATGGGCCGCGACACGCCCGTGCTGCTGGACCTCAAGCCCTCGGGCGATCACTACATGGAAGACTTCCACCACGCGGGCGGCATGGCCACGCTGCTGCGCGAGCTCAAGCCCCTGCTGAACCTGGACGCCCTCACCGTCACCGGCCGCACGCTGGGCGAAGAGATCGAACGCGCCGGCCCCGGCTTTGCGCAGGACGTGGTGCGCCCGCGCTCCAACCCCATCTACCCGCAGGGCGGCATCGCCGTGCTGCAGGGCAACCTGGCGCCGGGCGGCGCCATCATCAAGCAGTCGGCCGCCCATCCCCGGCTCATGGAGCACGAAGGCCGCGCCGTGGTCTTCGAGAACGCGGCCGACCTGGCCCACCGCATCGACAGCGACGATCTGGACGTGACGGCCGACGACATCCTCGTGCTCAAGAACATTGGCCCCAAGGGTGCGCCCGGCATGCCCGAGGCGGGCTACATCCCCATCCCGCGCAAGCTGGCCCGCGCGGGAGTCAAGGACATCGTGCGCATCTCCGACGGGCGCATGAGCGGCACGGCTTTCGGCACCATCGTGCTGCACGTCACGCCGGAGTCGGCCGTGGGCGGGCCGCTGGCCCATGTGCACAACGGCGACCGCATCACGCTGTCGGTGGCGCGGCGCGAGCTCACGCTGCAGGTCAGCGACGAGGAACTGGCCCGCCGCGCCCGGCTACACCCGGTGACCGAGCCCACGGCCGAACGCGGCTACCGCAAGCTCTTTCTCACCACCGTGAACCAGGCCGACCAGGGCGTGGACTTCGACTTCCTGCGCTGCGCCACCGAACGCGGCACCATTCCCGGCCCGCGCGAATAGTCCATGGCAGGCAGCGCGGCACGCCCGCCATGCCCAGTGAGGGCCATCAGTTCGGACAAAATGGCGTTTTTGTCCCAACCGCCTGTCTTGATGGTCGCTGCCGCCTCACTGCCGATTTCCCTGGATGCCGAACCCGCCCCCGCAGCCGACGCCCTGGGCGCCATGGTGGCCGCGCTGGAAGAGGACGTGGTCTTCGGCCGGCTGCACCCGCGCGAGCGCCTGGTCGAAGACGACCTCATGGCCCGCTTCGACGTCAAGCGCCACATCGCCCGCGAGGCCCTGGCCGCGCTGGACCGCATGGGCCTCATCGAGCGCCGCAAGAACGTGGGCGCCCTGGTGCGCTCGTTCTCCACCCAGGAAGTGCAGGAGCTGTACGAGCTGCGCGGCATGCTGGAAGTCGAGGCTGCCCGCAAGATCCCCCTGCCCGTGCCGGCCGAGAGGCTCGAACGCCTGACCTCCATCCAGCAGCAGCACGACGCCGCCGTGGCCGAAGGAAACGCGCGCCTGGTGTTCCGCATCAACCTGGCCTTTCACCAGGAACTGTTTGCGCTGGCGGGCAACGACACGCTGCACAAGGCCATCACCGAATACGCGCGCCAGACCCACCCCATCCGCTTCGCCTCCCTGGTCTCGGCCGACTACCGCGAGCGCGCACGCCAGGAACACTGGCAAATGATCGAAGCCCTGCGCGCCCAGGACCGCGACGCCCTGGTGCGCCTGTGCGCCGAGCACCTGCTGCCCTCGCGCGATGCGTATCTGAATGCGCAGTTGCAGCGGTTGTAGGCGAAGCCGTTAGCCACAAGGGCACCGCAGCCCCTCAGTCCCGCGCAGCCCCCAGCCTCCCCCGGTACGCCGCAGGCGTCTCCCCGAACGTGCGCCGGAACAGCCCGATGAAGGCGCTGGCCGTGGCGTAGCCCAGGTCCAGCGCGATGTTCGTTACCGGCGCGCCGGCGGCCAGCATCTCCAGCGAACGCATCAGCCGCGCGCGCTGGCGCCAGGCGGTGAAGCTGAAGCCGGTTTCCGAGACAAAGCGCCGGCTCAGCGTGCGCGAGCTGACCGCTGCCCAGCGCGCCCAGGCCTCCAGGTCGCGGGCGTCGGCCGGGTCGGCGATCAGCGCGCGGGCGATGCGCTGCAGGCGCGGGTCTGCGGGCAGGGGCAGGCCCAGGGGCTCCACGGGCAGGGTGCGGATCTCGTCCAGGATCACCGCCATCACATGGGCGCGGGCCTGGTCCGCCGAAGGGCCTGGTTGCACGGGCTGCGTTGTGGGCACGCCTTGCTGCCATCCCCAGCCGGCGGCGCGCAGCACGGCCTCGCGCAGCAGGCCCGAGGTGCGGATGGCGCAGGGCCGCTGCGGCAGGTCGGCGCAGGCCGGCTCCGCCACATAGACGCTCCAGCCGTGGAAGGGACCATGGGAGCGGCCCGAATGCAGCTGGTGCGGCGGCAGCCACACGGCATGGATGGCGGGCACCACCCAGACCGCGTCTTCCACGCCCACCGACAGCAGCCCGCGCAGCGAGCCGAACAGCTGGCCGCGCGCGTGGCGGTGCGGCTCGGAGGCCAGTTCCTCGTCCTGGTTGCCCACGGCCGCGATCAGCACGGGGCCATCGGCACGGTTCACATGGCTGACCAGTTCAAGAATGGCATCGGGCATGGCGTCTTTGAGCTATTTGTTGGCTGATCCAGTCTACAGCCGCCAACGCCTTTGTTCTTACGCTTGTGCCATGCACACAGACAACACCGCCCTTGCAGAGCCGCCAGGCCAGGCCATCGACCTGGACTCGCTCTACGCCGCCCCGGCAGAAAGAATCCAGAAGGCCGTGCGCGACCGCCTGTCCGACTTCCACGAGGCCTATCTGCGCCAGGCCAGCTTCTTTTGCCTGGCCACGGCCGGCGAACGCGGCCTGGACGCCTCGCCGCGCGGCGGGCCGCCCGGCTTTGTGCAGGTGCTGGACGAGCGCACCGTGGCCTTTGCCGACTGGCCCGGCAACAACCGCATCGAATCCCTGCGCAACCTGCAGGCCGATGACCGCCTGGCCCTGCTCTTCCTGTTCCCGGGGCTGGACATCTTCCTGCGCATCAACGGGCGCGGCCGCATCTCCACCGACCCCCATCTGCTGCAGGAGCTGAGCGAAGGCCGGGGCACGCCCAAGACCGCCACCGTGGTCCTGGTCGACGAGGTGCTGCTGCACTGCGGCAAGGCCATCCACCGCTCCGGCCTGTGGAACCCGTCAAGCCAGCTGGACCGCTCCGCCCTGCCCACCGTGGGCCAGATGATGGCCGCCCTCACGCAGTTGGCCGACGCCACGGCGCCCGCCATGGATGCCGCCCAACAGGAACAGGCCAACGCCCACTACGCCCATGCGGTCAGGCACGACCTGTACTGATGCCCTGCTTTTTCCCAGGAACCATGACATGCTGATCGATATCTCCCGCTTTCCCCTGGTCTACCTGCGCGAACCCGAAGCGCAGGCACCTGCAGACGCAGGCAGCGGCAATGACGCATCGGCCGAAGCCCGGATCGAATCCCTGCTCGACCAGGGCCGGCACTTTGTGCTGCTCACCGACCACCTGCCCGGCGACCACCCCGAGGAAAGCCACGAAGAACGCAAGCAGCGCGCCCTCAAGTCTCGCGCGGCTTCGTATCCGGCTCCGCGTCAGCCTGCGGGGGCGGCGCACTGACCACATGCGGCAGCATCACGAGGATGACGATGGCCAGCAGCGTGGCCAGCAGCGCGATGGCCTCGCGCCCCAGGCCGCAGGCCACGCCGATGGCGGCCGTCATCCAGATGCCGGCGGCCGTGGTCAGGCCCTGCACCTGTTCCTCGGAGTGGCGCTTGATGATGGCGCCCGCGCCCAGGAAGCCCACGCCGGCCACCACGCCCTGGATCACGCGGCTCATGTCGGCAATGCCCATGCCGCCGCGCTCGGGCACCAGCACGAACAGCGCCGCGCCCATGGCCACCAGCATGTGGGTGCGCAGGCCGGCGGCCTTGCCCTTGTGTTCTCGCTCGTAGCCGACGATGCCGCCCAGCAGGGCCGCCAGCAGCAGGCGCACCATGACGCGCGTGACCTCGGCCGCATCGGGCAGGCTGGAGAATTCCTCGGCCAGGGTACTGGTCACTTCCTCCCACATGGCGCGTTCCTTTCCTCGGGTTGTGCGTCAGGACTCAGGAAGCGAGCATGGCGTGGCGTGCAGCGCGCCCAGGCCATCGCCCTTCGCCATTGCCTGTCAGCCAAGCGCGCCCGGCTCAGGCGCCTGCGGGCTTGTCCTGGTCCCTGGGCGGTGCAGCCGGCTCTGCGGTGCTGGCGGGTGCGCTGGCGGGCTCCGGCGCGGCGGCCGGTGCTGGTACGGGCTCAGGTGCTGGCTCAGTTGCAGGTGCTGGCTCGGGAGCAGGAGCAGGCACCAGACTCAGCATGTGCTGGGCCAGCGTCTCGTACAGCGGCCGGGCCAGCATGCGCGAGACCAGGCTGGCCAGCATGGCAGCGGCCATGAGGCTGAGCACCATGGAGTGGCCGTCCACCATCTCCATCACGATGATGAAGGCCGTCAGCGGCGCCTGCGTCACGGCGGCCAGGAAGGCGGCCATGCCCATGGCGATGAGAGCGGGCGCAATGTCTGCGCCCATCAGGCCGGCCACGTTGTGGCCCACGCCCGCGCCAATCGACAGCGAGGGCGCGAAGATCCCTCCCGGCACGCCCACCCAGGCCGACAGCCAGGTGGCGATGAACTTAAGGGTGACGTAGAACGAAGGCACGTCGGCCTGGCCCGCCAGCATGTGCTTGACGGCCTCCGATCCCGCGCCGAAGGTGGCGCCGCCCGTGACCATGCCGATGACGGCGATCACCAGCGCGATCGCCGCCGCGAAGCGGATGGGAAAGCGCGCACGCAGCTGGTTGAGCCGCTCGGGCGTGCGGGTCAGCGAAGCGGCCAGCAGCTTGGCGAAGAGGCCTCCCAGCACGCCGCAGGCCAGGGTCACGCACAGGCCGGGCAGCAGCGCGTCCCAGGTCAGGTGGGGCACCTGGATGCGCCCGAAATAGCTGAGGTTGCCGAAGGCCGACACGCCCATCAGGCCGGCCAGCACGATGGCCGCGATGATCAGGCCGCTGGAGCGCGACTCCAGCTTGCGCGACAGCTCCTCGATGGCGAAGACCACGCCCGCCAGTGGCGCGTTGAAGGCCGCCGCAATGCCGGCCGCGCCGCCGGCCACCAGCAGCGCATGGTGGCTGATGCCCGAATGCGGCCCGAACCAGCGCCGCGCATGGTGCATGACACCGGCGGCCACCTGCACCGAAGGCCCCTCGCGCCCGATCGACAGCCCCGCCGCAAAGCCCGCGCTGGCCAGGACCATCTTGGCGAAGGACAGCCACAGCGACACGAAGCGCCCACGCTGCGCGGGGTCCAGCGCCGGGTCCAGCGTGGCGATCACCTGCGGAATGCCCGATCCCGCCGCGCCCGGCGCCCAGCGCCGCGTGAGCCACACGGCGCCCGCCGTGACGGCAGGCATCCACAGCAGCACGGCCCAGCCGCCCTGCCAGTGGTAGATGCTCTCGAAGAGTTCAAAGCCCGCGTCGGCCATCAGCGTGAAGGCCACCACGCACAGCCCGGCGGCCGCCGCATAGGCCAGCACGATGGTGCGGTCCAGCCAGCGCCTGCCGTCCCGGAATTCCTGGTTCAGGTTGTGGAGGAAGTCGGGTTCTTGCTGCATCGCGTGAAGGGATCGCGTGAAGAAATCGCGTCAAAGGACCGCGAAAGAGGCTGGGCGAAAGCCGTTCATTGTGCCCAAGCTGACCGGCCGCGTATGTCACGGGCGGCAATGCCTACTTCGCCGCTGCGTTGATGGTCCGTGGTTGCGGGTGGGGAGGGATGTTCTTGCGCTGCGCAATGGATCGGCTCCGACGGAGTCAACGCCGCGCATGAACACCTGCCGCACCGCAGTCTCAGGCTGCGGCCGGGTGGATGCCCATGGTGGCGATATCGGCCGCCGCCGTGTCCAGCAGCCAGCGGCGGAACTCGGCAAAGCCGGGCCGGGGCCGCCGGTCGCCGGGCACGCACAGGAAATAGCCGCGCTGCAGCGTGACCGGCAGGTCAAAAGGCACCACGACGGTGCCGGCCCGCAGTTCCTCGCGCACCAGGCAGCGCTGCACCAGGGCCAGGCCCATGTCCGCAATCACGGCCTGGATCAGGATGGACACCTGATCGAACGCCGTGGCGAGGTTGGGCGCCTTGCGGCCGGCGCCGGCCGCGCGCAGCCACTGCGTCCAGTTGCCCGGGGCGGTGGTGTGGTAGAGCAGCGGCTCGGTGGCCAGGTCGCCGGGCTTGCGCCAGGCGCCCTGGGCCAGCCGCTGGGCCATGCGCGCCGGGTGGCAGATGGGCACCATCTCGCGGCCGATGACGTAGTCGCAGCTGCAGTGCGGCCAGTCCTCGGGGTCCAGGCCGGTGAGCACGGCGGCGTCGGGCGTGGGGCCGGTGAAATCCTCGCTCTTGCGGTAGGGCACGAAGTTCACGCGGATGCCGGGGTGCAGCTGCTGGAAGGCGCGCAGGCGCGGAATCAGCCAGGCGCTGGCCAAGGTGGGCACCACCGCCAGGTTCAGCGGCCGGTCGGCCGCGCCCAGGCGCAGGCGGGCGCTGGTTTCCTCGATGGCGGCCAGCGGCTCGCGCACCGCATCCAGCAGTTCCCGGCCCACGGGCGTGAGGTGCAGGGAATGCGCATTGCGTTTGATCAGCGCCAGGCCGTAGTGCTGCTCCAGCCGTGCCACGGCACGGCTGACCGCGCTCTGGGTGACGCACAGCTCGGCCGCCGCGCGCGAAAAACTGCCCAGCCGCGCCGCCGTGGCAAAGGCATGAAGCTCGGACATCGAAGGCGAGTGCAGACGCATGGAATACAGACCCTGAACGGGCATTGACGGACAGCACAACGGCGCGCCCGAAGCCGGTGCGAGCATGCGCAACAGTCATGCTAGCGGCCAAATTGTCGTTTGGAAGCACGGGCCATGCCACCGACACTTTGTCGTCATGAACACGCCCACATCCCTTCGCTCACCGCTTGGCGCACCGCTTCGTGCACGCCTCAGCACCGTCCTCGCACTTGGCGCCATCGCCGGCATCGCCCTGCTGGGCGCCACGGCGGCCCGTGCCGAGTTTCCCGACCGGCCCATCCGCCTCATCGTGCCCTTTGCGGCCAGCGGCTCGACCGACCTGGCCGCGCGCCTGATCGGCGAATACGCGGCCCGCGAGCTGGGCCAGGCCATCGTGGTGGAAAACCGCGCCGGTGCAGGCGGCTCGCTGGGCATGGAGCAGGTGGCCAAGTCGCGCCCCGACGGCTACACCCTGGGCATGGCCACCATGAGCACGCACGGCTCCAACGCCGCCGCCTACGGCAACCGCCTCAAGTACGACCCGGTCAAGGACTTCGCCCCCGTCAGCAATGTGGCGACCGTGCCCAGCGTGCTGGCCGTCAACGCCAAGTTCCCCGCCAGGACCATGGCCGAGCTGCTGGCCATGGCCAGGAAGGAGCCGGGCAAGATCACCTTCGCCTCGCCCGGCATGGGCTCGCTGGGCCATGCCAACGTGGAGTATTTCTCCAGCCTGGCGAAGATCGAGCTGCTGCACGTGCCCTACAAGGGATCGGGCATGGCGCTCAACGACGCCGTGGCCGGCCAGGTGGATGCGATCACGGACAACCTGCCCTCGGCCCTCACCCACATCCAGGCCGGGCGGCTGCGCGCCCTGGCCGTGCTCTCGGACAAGCGCTCCCCCGCCCTGCCCGACGTGCCCACCTACGGCGAGCTCGGCTTTCCGCAGATGGGCAATGGCGGCTGGTTCGGCATCGTCGCGCCGGCAGGCACGCCGGCGCCGGTGGTGCGCCGGCTCAACCAGGCCATCCATGCGGCCATGAAGCAGCCGGACTTCATCAAGAAGATGGAGGACGCGGGTGCCACCCTCATCCCCAACACGCCGCAGCAGTTCCAGACCCAGATCGAGCAGGCCGTGGCGCGCTACGCCGCCGTGGCCAAGGTCGCCAAGATCAGCGCGGAGTGAGATGAAGATGCAGGACACCCTCCAGGATCAGGCCTTGTACGTGCTGCACCCGCCAGAGGGCGCCGCCATACCGCTGGTGTGCGATTCGCCGCACAGCGGTGTGCGCTACCCCGGCGATTTCGGGCATGCCGTGCCGCGCTCCGTGCTGCGTGCGGCCGAGGACACCCATGTCGAGGCCCTGTGGGGCGCCGCGCCCGCAGCCGGCGCCACCCTGGTGGAGGCGCTGTTCCCGCGCAGCTACCTGGACCTGAACCGCACACTCGACGACATAGACCCGGCCCTGCTGGCCACGCCCTGGCCCACGCCGCTGTCGCCCGGGGAGAAGACGCGCATCGGCTCGGGCCTGATCTGGCGCACCGTGAAGAACCAGCCCATCTACGACCGCCTGCTGCCCGTGGACGAGGTGCAGCAGCGCATTGCGCGCTGCTACCAGCCCTACCACCAGGCGCTGGCCCGGGCTGTGGAGGACACGCACCGGCGCTTTGGCGCGGTCTGGCACCTGAACCTGCACTCCATGCCCAACAACGCCTATGAGCGGCTGCAGATCCGCAGCGAGCGGCCGCTGGCCGACTTCGTGCTGGGCGACCGCGACGGCAGCACCTGCGAGCCCGCCTTCGTCGCCCTGGTGGAGGAATACCTGCGCGGCTGCGGCTACACCGTGGCGCGCAACGATCCCTACAAGGGCGTGCAGCTGATCGCCAGGATCGGCCAGCCCGCGCTGCAGCGGCACAGCATGCAGATCGAGATCCGCCGGCCCATCTACATGGACGAGGACACGCGCGAGCGCAACGCCGGCTTCGAGGCAGTGCGCCAGGACCTCACGGGCCTGCTCAAGACCATGGCAGCGTACTTCGAGAGCCATCCGTCCGTCAGGCATTGCGCCGGCCGGGCATGAGCCCCTGGCATACCGCGCCGTGCGCCACTGCAGCGCGCTGCAGTGGCCGTGGCGATGGTGGCGGAAGGTTCAGTCCACCACGAAGAGCCTGGCGCCCTTGGGCGAGCGCGAGGGCGAGGGCGAGCGGTGCGCCACGGCGGCCCAGTCGGTGGTGTTGAAGGGGATGTTGTCCATCTGCATGGCGGGATTCCTTGATGAAGGGTGTGTGCAGCTTGGGGGCCGGCTTTGCAGCAGCCTCGGTCTCAGTCCCTGCGCCGCAGCAGGTAGATATCCATGATCCAGCCATGCCGCTCGCGCGCTGCGGCGCGGGCGTGCGCAATGCGCGGGGCGGCCTCGGCCAGCGGGCCGCTGTCCAGCATCTGGCGCTCCATGCCCAGGTAGGCGCCCCACCAGATGTGCAGGCCGTGGGAGGGCAGCTCGGTGAAGCTGCACTGCCCGTCCAGCATGACCACGGCCGTGTCCACGCCGGGTGGCCAGCCCTGCTCGCGCAACTGGCGGCCCGTGGTCACCACGAAGGGCTGGCCTATGCCGTTGAGCGCGATCGCATGCGCGGCGCACAGCACCTGCATGGAGCTGATGCCCGCCACCACGCGCACGCTGTGCGGCGCTGGCTGCATGCGCGCGGCAATGCGCAGGGTGCTGTCGTACAGCGCCGGGTCGCCCCAGACCAGCAGGGCGACCTGCAAGGGCTGGCCGGGGGTGCGCGGCTGCAGCCCCTCGTCCAGGGACCGGGTGATGGCCGCCTGCCAGCAGCGCGTGATGGCCGCATGCCATTCATCGACCTGGGCCAGGTAGTCGTCGCCCACGCTGCGGCGCACGGGCATGTCGAAGCCTTCGATGCGCGGGCCGGGCGCAGTGAGCACGGAATCGCACAGGTCGCGGCGCAGGGCGGCGAGTTCGGCCTTGTCCTCGCCCTTGTGCGGCAGCAGGATCAGGTCGGCGGCCTGCATGGCGGCCTGGGCTTCGCGCGTGAGGTGGTCGGGGTTGCCCGTGCCGATGCCGATCAGGCTCAGCGCCACGGGCGGCAGGGCCGCGCTCATGGGGCGGGGTTCCCGGGGGGCACGTCGATCACGGTGTCGCTCACGGTGTCCCTCAAGGTATCCCTCGCGGTATCCAGCGCGGCATTCGCATGCACATCGGTGGCGGGAAAGCGCGGCTCGGTGCCCAGCGGGCGGTAGCGGCGGTCGTAGTCGGCCGCGTAGAGGCGGCTTTCGCCGAAGTCCTCGGCCTGCAGGCTGCGGCCCACCAGGATCAGGGCCGTGCGCTCCATGTGGGTGGCCACGGCCTCGGTCAGGCTGCCCACCGTGGTGCGCACCACGGTTTCGTCAGGCCAGCTGGCGCGCCAGACGATGGCCACGGGGCAGTCGGCGCCGTAGTGCGGCAGCAGCTCGGACTGCACCTTGGCGGCCACATGGATGGACAGATGGATGGCCAGCACGGCGCCCGTGGCCGCGAAGGCGGCCAGGTTCTCGCCCTCGGGCATGGCCGTGGCGCGGCCCGAAGTGCGTGTCAGCACCACGGACTGGCACAGGCCGGGCAGGGTCAGCTCCGCGCCCAGCGTGGCGGCGGCGGCCGCGAACGAGGGCACGCCGGGCGTGACGGTATAGGCAATGCCGGCCTCGCGCAGGCGGCGCAGCTGCTCGCCCATGGCCGACCAGACGGACAGGTCGCCCGAGTGCAGGCGCGCCACGTCTTCGCCACGCGCCTCGGCGGCCTGGATCTCGGCCACGATGTCGTCCAGGCTCATGGAGGCGGTGTTGACGATGCGCGCGCCCGACGGGCAGTGCGCCAGCAGCTCGCGCGGTATCAGCGAGCCTGCGTACAGGCAGACCGGGCAGGCCGCCATGAGGTCGCGCCCGCGCACGGTGATCAGGTCGGCGGCGCCGGGGCCGGCGCCGATGAAATGCACGGTCATGCCGTTTGCTCCTTGGGGTTGCATGCCTTGCCGGCAAGGGCCAGGCAACAGTTCAATGGCCCGGCCTGGCCGAAGGCCAGGGCCAGGGTGGCACTGCCGTCGTCCGCCACCAGGCGGGTGACGCTCAGCGCGGAATGGGGTCCTGCTGCGGCCAGTGCCGCCGCCTCGGCCACGCTGCCGGTGCCGTAGCGCGCCAGCATGCGCGGCGATTGCGTGACCACGGGCTGCCCAGGCAGTTGCCCTGGCGGCACGCGCACCAGAACGGCCGTGGGCACGACCGCCGACATCCAGGCCTCCAGCGCCGGATGGCCGGCCTTGGTGTCCAGCACGGCCACCGCGCAGATGGGCTGGGGCGCGCAGGCGCCTGCGTCTGCGCTTTCCGGCAGGTGCGCCTGCGCCCGCTGCCACAGCGCCTGCAGCGCATGGGGCAGTGCGTCGGTGTGCAGGCCCAGGCCCAGCACGCCGCAGCGGTGGGGGATGGCTTCGTCCGGGTTCACCGCTGCCAGCTCCACTGCACCAGGGGCCGCGCAGCCTTCCAGCTGCGCATGCGGCCCAGCGGCTCGGCGCTGGAAATCTCCAGCCGCAGCAGCTGGCCGCCGTGCTCGGCCTGCAGTTGCACCAGCAGGGCCTCGGTCTCCAGCGTCACGGCATTGACCACCAGGCGGCAGCCCGCGGGCATGAGGCCCTGCAGGCATTCGAACAGGGCGGCGTCAAAGCCCCCGCCCACGAACACGGCCTGGGGCCGGGCCAGCGCCTGCAGCCCGGCCAGCGCCTCGGGCGCCACGCCTTGCACCACGCGCAGGCGCGCCTGCAGTCCGAAGCGCCGGGCGTTGAGGCGGATGTTGTCCGCACGCGCCGCATGCTGCTCCAGGCTGATGGCCGAGCCACCGGCCAGGCACCACTCCACGGCCACCGAGCCCGAGCCGCCGCCCACATCCCACAGGCATTCGCCGTGGCGCGGCGCAAGAGCCGCCAGGGTCAGCGCGCGGGCCGGGGCCTTGGTGATCTGGCCGTCGTTGGCGTACCAGTGGTTGGGCCGGCCCGGCACCAGCGGCAGGGCCGCGCCGCCCTGGGCGAGCAGGGCCACGGCCACGGGCGCATGGGCCGGATCGGCGGCCAGGGCCTGGGCGGCTTCGGCGGCGCGCCATGCACGGCGGCGCTCGCGCGGGCCGCCCACGGATTCCATGACCTGAAGGCGGCTGTCGCCCCAGCCTTCCTCCACCAGCCAGTCCGCCAGTGCGGCCACGGCGGCGCCATCGCGCAGCAGCACCAGCGACTGGCGGCCTGGCGACAGGTGCGGCAGCAGCTGCTCCACGTGGCCGGCGTGCAGGCCCAGGCAGACCGTGTCTTCCAGCTTCCAGCCCAGGCGGGACGCCAGCAGCGAAAATGTCGAAGGTTGGGCGTGGCAGCGCCACTCCTGCGGCGCCAGATGCGCCGCCAGGCTGCCGCCCGCCCCGAACCAGAACGGATCGCCCGACGCCAGCACCACCGTGGGCCGGCCACGGCAGGCCAGCACGGGCGCCACGTCAAAGGGCACGGGCCAGGGACGGCCCCGCTCGCCGGCCTGGGCCAGCGCCAGGTGGCGCGGCCCGCCAAAAACGGTCTCGGCCGCGTCCAGCGCGCGCAGCGCGGCGGGCGAGAGGCCGTCCAGGCCGTCTTCGTTCAGGCCCACCAATGTCAACCAGGGATCAGTCATGCCCCATGTTCTCCTGCTGGGCGGCACCAGCGGCGCCAGCCAGCTGGCCCAGGCCCTGCACCGCGCCGGCATTGCCGCCGTGTTCTCGTATGCGGGCGTCACGCAGTCGCCCATCGCCCAGCCCCTGCCCACGCGCGTGGGAGGCTTTGGCGGTGCCCAGGGCCTGGCGCAATTCCTGCGCGGGCAGGCCATCAGCCATGTGGTCGATGCCACCCACCCGTTCGCCGCGCAGATGAGCCGCAATGCCTGCGAGGCCTGCGCCGCCACCGGCACGCCGCTGCTGGCGCTGGAGCGCGAGCCCTGGCAGGCCAGTGCCGGCGACGCCTGGATCGACGTGCCCGACATGCAAGCCGCCGCTGCCGCCCTGCCCCAGGCAGCCGCCCGGGTGTTTCTGGCCGTGGGCCGCAAGCAGCTTGCGGCCTTTGCGGGCCAGCCGCAGCACCACTACCTGCTGCGCCTGGTCGATGCGCCCGAGCCCGGCAGCCTGCCCCTGCCCCACACCACGGTGGTGCTGGGGCGCGGTCCTTTCAGCGCGGAAGACGATGAAGCCTTGTTGCACACGCACGGCATCGAATGGCTGGTGGCCAAGAACGCGGGCGGCGAGGCCACGCGCGGCAAGCTCGATGCCGCACGCGCCCTGGGCCTGCCCGTGGTGATGGTGCAGCGCCCGGCGCTGCCGCAGCGCCAGCGCACCGGGTCGGTGGCTGCGGTGCTGCACTGGATTGCTCATGGCGTGCTGCCGACGGCGCCGACAGCACCGCCAGCGCCGCCATCCATGCCGTAGTGGCGTGGCGTGTAGACCCAGCGGCCCACGCGGCGCGTGGCGCTGTTGCCCACCAGGACCACGGTGCGCATGTCGGCCATCTCGGGCGTGGCCTCGGCCAGCGTGCATACGTGCAAGTGTTCCTCGGGCGTGGACACGGCGCGCGCGAACACCAGCAGGCGCTGCGGCTCGCAGCGGGTGCGCAGCAGCTGCAGCAGGCGCACAAAGCCTTCGGGCCGGCTCTTGGAGCGCGGGTTGTAGAAGGCCATGGCGAAGTCGGCCTCGGCCGCCAGTTCCACGCGCCGCGCGATCACCGGCCAGGGCTTGAGGTTGTCCGAGAGATTGATGCAGCAAAAGTCATGGCCCAGCGGCGCACCGGCGCGCGCGGCGGCGGCCAGCATGGCGGTGATGCCGGGCAGCACCTGGATATCGAGCGCCCGCCAGGCGGCGGCCTGCGCCGCATCGGCGGATTCCATGGCCTCGAACACGGCCGACGCCATGGCGAATACGCCCGGGTCGCCCGAGGACACCACGACCACCTGCCGCCCCTGCGCGGCCAGCGCCAGCGCCTGGCGCGCGCGCTCCAGCTCCACGCGGTTGTCCGAGGCATGCCAGGCCACGGCCTGGCCCTGACCCGCCTGCGCCAGCAGGGCCTGCGCGCGGGACACATAGGGCAGGTAGCCGACCACATCGTCGGCTCCGTGCAAGGCGGCTGCGGCTTCGGGCGTGATCTGGTCCAGTGCGCCCGGGCCCAGCCCCGCCACCGTCAGGCGGCCGGCGCTCACCATGCGGCCTCCGGCCGGCGGCCTTGGCCGTGCACGAGCACGATGGCGAAATAGGGGCAGGCGTCGTCGGACACATCGCCCAGGCGCGCGACCTGCTCGCTGTCCGTGGTGCCGTTCTGCACCAGCCAGGCGGCGTCAAGCCGGCCCGTGCGCTGCAGGGCGCGGCGGATGCGCGGCAGGTTGCGGCCGACCTTCATGACGACCAGGGCCTCGGCCGTCTGCATGCGGCGCACCAGTTCGTCTTCCGACAGGGTGCCCGTCATCACGCTGAGCACGTCGTCGCCCCAGGTGATGGGCTCGCCCGTGGCGTGCCAGCAGCCCACCATGCCGGGGATGCCGGGCACCACGTCCAGCGGCACCTGGCCGCGTTCGCGCAGCCGGGTGTACAGATGCATGAAGGAGCCGTAGAGGAAGGGGTCGCCCTCGCACAGCACCACCACCTGCCCGGTCTGCGCCAGCGCTTCCAGGCGCAGGCACCAGTCGTCGTAGAAGCGCGCCAGCAGGTCCACATAGGCGGGGCTGTCCACGGGCAGCTCGGTGGTCACCGGGTACTCCATGGCGTGCTCGGCGGCGCCTTGGGCCAGCAGGCCGTCCACCAGTTGGCGGGCCTTGCCGGGCCGGCCCTTCTTGCGGAAAAAAGCCACCTGGCGGGCGCCGCGCACCAGGCGGTCGGCCTTGACGCTCATGAGTTCGGGGTCGCCCGGGCCCAGGCCCACGCAGACAATGCCGGGCCCGCCCTGGCTGGGACGCGGCTGCCTACTCGACATGGCTGGCCAGTGCGTTGATGGCGGCCACGGTAATGGCCGAGCCGCCCAGGCGGCCATGCACGGCCATGCAGGGAACGGGCAGGTCCTGCATCAGCGCCTGCTTGGATTCCATGGCGCCCACAAAGCCCACGGGGCAGCCGATGATGGCTGCCGGCCGGGGGCAGGCCGGGTCCTGCAGCATATTGAGCAGGTGGAACAGGGCCGTGGGCGCATTGCCGATGGCCACCACGGCCCCGGCCAGGTGCGGGCGCCACAGCTCCAGCGCGGCGGCGCTGCGCGTGTTGCCCATGTCACGGGCCAGTGCGGGCACGCGCTCGTCCTGCAGCGTGCAGATGATGGGGTTGGCGGCGGGCAGGCGCGAGCGCGTGATGCCCTCGCTGACCATGCGCACGTCGCACAGCACGGGCGCGCCGTTTTGCAGGGCCTGCGCGGCGGCCTCGGCCATGCCGGGGGAGAAGGCCACGTGCGGGGCCAGCTCCACCAGGCCAGCGGCGTGGATCATGCGCACCACCACGCGTTCCTCGACAGGCGTGAAGCGTTCCAGCGCCGCCTCGCGGCGGATGGTGGCAAAGGACTGCCGGTAGATCTCGGCGCCATCGGTTTCGTAGCGGTGCAGCATTATTCTTTTGAAAACAGCAATCCCGGATTGTCTCGCACCGAGGCCAGGGTCCGCTGCTCCTGCGCCCTATCCCCGGCACGGCCGTGGCGCACTACGGAATAGACAGGGCCTTCGCCCTCGTCTTCACCTTCGGCCCGCAGCACCACCGTGGCCGGCGCCTGCCGCGCGCAGCCCTTGGCGCATCCGGTCACATGCAGGTGCGCGCCGTGGGGCACCTGCGGCGCCAGCTCCAGCGCCAATGTCTGCGTGGGACCCAGGGCCTGGGTGCAGCCCGGCGCGCCGGTACAGGCGGATACGCGCAGGCGCGGGTCATGGGCGTGGGTGATCCAGTCAGCGGCGTTGTCCAGCCCTGCAGCCGCCCACCAGCGGGGCATGGCGGCACCAGATTCCGCGTTTTCGTCTTCCACCAGCAGCATGCGCCAGGGCGTCACACGCAAAAAGGCCTGCTCAGGCAAGGCGCGCACCAGCCGCGCCAGCGCCACGGCCGGCAAGCGGCCCAGCGGCGCGCCCAGCAGCCAGCCCACACCGGGCACGGCACCGGGCGTCGGTCCTTCGCCGTGGGCCGGGGTTTCTGTCTCCACCCAGTCCAGTCCGGGGGGCGGCTGCAGTTGCGCCGCCACCGCGGCCATGCGTCCGGGCCGCAAGCCCTGGGCGCGGCGAAGGGAGGCCTGACCGGCAAACCAGCGCGCCAGCGCCAGGCCCACGGCCACGGCCTGGCGGGCATCGGCCACGGCCAGCGCCTGCTGCCGTCCATCGGGCTGCACCAGCCAGCCGATGGCTGTGCGCTGCAGGCGGATATCGGCGGACACGCCCGCCAGCCGGCCCGGCGCGCCTTCCACCGACCAGCCGAACTTGGCCGGCAGCCCCGCCAGGTCGTCGGCCGCATCCAGCGCCTGCTGCAGGGCCTGGCCCAGTGCATGGACGGCCTCCTGCAGCCGGCACAGCGGGTCGATCACCAGGTTGCGGCGGCGCTCGCGGCCCGCGTCGGCATCCAGCAGGCCCACGGCCGCCAGGGCGCGCAGCACGGCGGCGTGCCGCCCGGGCGCAATGCCGCGCAACTGCACATTGGCGCGGCTGGACAGCTCCAGCGCGCCGTTGCCATGCACCCAGGCCAGGCGCGCCAGCCGCCGCACCTGGGCCGCCGTCAGGCGGCCCAGCGGCGGGCGCACGCGCAGCACCAGCCCATCGCCGGAGGCCATGGGCTGCCAGGCGCCGGGGCACCAGCCTTGGATGTGGGGAGGGGTATGCATGGGGTAGGGGCCCCGACTGTAGCGCCGGCGCACCCGGCATCCCAGGTGCAAGACCCGCATGCGTTCATGAAATGCGGGCTTTCTTGATCCAGCCCGTTTGGGAAGCGGGCTGGTAACGCCTAACACCCACCTAGCCTGAATTTGTCAATTCAAGTTGAAATTTAACAATTCACCCTTAGGGCTTTATCAAATAAATCATTTATTTTTGATAGAAACTGATACTTGCACCACCTACCTGGAAAGCGCCATGAATCTCCGCACCTGGACCGTCAAGACCAAGCTCTACGCCGCCTTTACCGCCCTGGCTTTACTGGTCGCACTGGTTTCCGTATCTGCCCTTCATGCGCTGGACGGTTCCGACCGCAACCTGACCCAGTTCGTCGACGGCGTGAACGCCCGCGCCCATCTGGCCGAACAGGTGCGCGCGGCCGTGGACAGCCGCGCCATCGCGGCGCGCAACCTGGTGCTGGTGAACACGCCAGCCGATCTGGACATGGAAAAAACGGCCGTGTACGCCGCCCATGCCGCGGTCAAGTCCCACCTGGACCAGCTCAAGGCCCTGGTGGCCGCGCCCGGGGTGGGCGAGGAGGCTCGCGCGCTGGTCGCCCGCATCGACCAGATAGAGCAGCGCTACGGCCCGGTGGCGCTGGACATCGTTTCGCTGGCGCTGCGCCAGCAAAGGGACGAGGCCATTGCCAAGATGAACAGCGAGTGCCGGCCGCTGCTGGCCCAGCTGATCGCGGCCACCGACGAGTACAGCCAGCTCACGCGCCAGCACGCCCAGGTCATGGTGAAGCAGGCCACGCAGTCCTATGTGCAGCAACGCAACATGCAGATCGGCGTGAGCGCGGTCGCCTTCGTGCTGGCCCTGCTCATGGGCCGGCTGATCGCACGCGGCCTGACACGCGCGCTGGGGGCCGAGCCTGCCCAGCTCGGTGAAGTCGCCCGCCAGATCGCCGACGGCAACCTCGACCCCGGACTGGTGCGCAGCGAAGCGCCCGCCGGCAGCGTGCAGGCCTCGCTCAACGCCATGCACCAGAGCCTGGCCAGCGTGGTCAGCGATGTGCGCAACAACGCCGACAGCGTGGCCGTGGCCAGCGAGCAGATCGCCAAGGGCAATGCCGACCTGAGCCGCCGCACCGAGCAGCAGGCCAGCGCGCTGCAGGAAACCGCAGCCTCCATGGACGAGCTGTCTTCCACCGTGCAGCAGAACGCGGACAACGCGCGCCAGGTCAACCAGCTCGCGCGCGGCGCCAGCCAGATCGCGGCCAAGGGCGGCACCGTGGTGCAGGAAGTAGTGGGCGCCATGCAGGACATCCATGCCAGCTCGCGCCAGATCGGCGACATCGTGGGCGTGATCGACTCCATCGCCTTCCAGACCAACATCCTGGCCCTGAACGCCGCCGTCGAGGCCGCACGCGCCGGCGAGCAGGGCAAGGGCTTTGCCGTGGTGGCCGCCGAAGTGCGCACCCTGGCCCAGCGCAGCGCGCAGGCCGCCCGCGAGATCAAGCAGCTCATCACTGACAGCGCCACGCGCGTCAGCCAGGGCGCGGAGCTGGCCGACCAGGCCGGCGCCACCATGGCCGAGGTGCTGCAATCCATACAGCGCGTGACCGACCTCATGGGCGAGATCAGCAATGCCAGCGACGAGCAAAGCGCCGGTGTGGCCCAGGTCGGGCAGGCCATGAGCCAGATGGACCAGGTCACGCAGCAAAACGCCGCCCTGGTGGAGGAAAGCGCGGCGGCGGCCTCCAGCCTCAAGTCCCAGGCCCAGCGCCTGGTGCAGGCCGTGGCCATCTTCCGCCTGGGCGACCAGGATGGCGCGGCACAGCAGCCGCGTTTGCAGGCGCCGCTGCCGGCGTCCGTGCCCACCCGCGCGGCCACGGCATCCGCGCTGGCGCCGGCCAAGCCGGCACCGGCACGACCCGCAGCTGGCGCGCGCCCTGCAAGCCCTGCACGCCTGGCTGCGGCCAAACCGTCTGCCGAATCGCAGGACTGGACCAGCTTCTGAGGCCGGGAATCCGCACGCATGCGCCGCTACCGCTTCTGCACCGCGCCCCTGGACAAGGCTGCGCAGGTGCGCGAACTGGAAGAGTTCTTCCGCGGGCAAAACCCCATCGACCTCGCTGCGGCCGACTGGCACACGCGCATGGAGCAAGGCCTGACCGCCGAGGAAGAAGCCGAATTCACTGAATGGCTGGCGGCCAGCACGGCGCACGAGGCCGCCTTGCGCCACCTGGGCCAGAGCCTGGCGGCAGCGCGGTCCATTCCCCCCGAACAGGTGGCGCGCCTGCGCGCGGAGCAGGCACGCCGGCGCTCGCAGTCGGCGCCTCACGCACGCCCGGAACCGGCCCCGCAGCGCCCGTCCTCCGAAGAGCGCCAAGGCTGGAGCTGGTCCCGCCTGCTGCAGCGCCCTGCCCTGGCGGCCCTGTGCTGCACGGTGGCCTTGGCCTTGGCCGTGGGCGTGGGCTGGCACCAGTGGCAGCAGCAGCCCACCTTCACCAGCAGCCACCTGACCCCACGCGGCCAGGCCAGGACCATCACCTTGCCGGATGGCACCGCACTGTCCCTGGATGCCGATACCCAGGCGCAGGTAACTCTGTACCGCGACCGGCGCGAGGTGCGCATCACGCAAGGGCAGATCCTGTTTGCCGTGGCGCCCGACAGCGACAGGCCCTTTCATGTGCTGGCCGGCCCGGCGCGCGTCACCGTGGGCGGCACGCGGTTTTCCGTGCGCTATCGCGCCACGGGCATGGAGGCGGGCAGCGCCCAGGTGGCCGTGCAGGAAGGCCATGTGCGCGTGGCCGGTGCGCAAGGCGCGGCAACGCCTGCCGACCTGGTCGCGGGCCAGGCCCTGAGCGTGTCGCCTGCAGGCGTGCTCGGTCCGGTGGCGGCTGTGGCGCCCGGCAGCATTGCGCTGTGGCGCAAGGGACTGATCCGCTTCGAGAACACGCCCCTGGCCGACGCCCTGGCCGAGCTGGAGCGCTACGGGCCGACCGGCCTGGTGGTGCACGACCCGGCCGTGGCGGCCCTGCGCATTGGCGGCACCTACCAGACCAGCCGCCCCGCCGAGTTCGCACGCATGCTGGTCCAGATCCTGCCCGTCACTCTGGTGGCCGGGCCCGATGGCCAGACCGAGATTGCCGCTGCGCCCTGAGCACGGAGGCGGGACCGGCCCCCGCTTTCAAGACTGCCTGCCGCGCCGGGCGCAAGCCCTCCTCCCCCCTGCCCCGCTCGCCCTGGCTGTCTGCAATGACGACTGCCCAGCGCCGATGCGCAGCATCTGCAAGGGTGTCAATGACAATCAGCGGCGTGCGAAGCCCATGGGCTGCAACGCGGCGGCAACGGCGTGTGGCCGGTCGGCCGTCGTGTGCGAGATTGCCGCAAGCGATTTCCTGGACCGATGGAACGCGGCGGATGCACTCCGACTCACACCGTCCGCCGCTGTTGCCACAGCACCAGGCGTTGCACCCTTGTCGCGCAGCGCCGCCCCCTCATTCATTCAATCGTTTCAAGGAGTTCCCATGCATCTTCAACGCACCGTCCTTTTTGCAGGCATGGCTGCCAGCCTCTTTCTGGCGGCGGGATGGGCCACGGCCGCAGAAGGTCCTGCCACGGCCCAGGCCCCCCAGGCCAAGGCCCAGACCGCCAAGCCGGCGGGCGACACCGTGCAGTCGCAGCTGGAGGCCTCCACCTGGGTGCCCGACGGCAAGGCCGATGCGCCGCGCGTGATCTACACCTTCACCGACCCCAACTGCAAGTACTGCCACAAGTTCTGGGAGGCCGCGCGTCCCTGGGTGGACGCAGGCAAGGTGCAGCTGCGCCACATCCTGGTGGGCGTGATCCGGGACGACAGCCCGGCCAAGGCCGCCGCCATCCTGCAGGCCCCGGACCGCGCGGCCGCTCTGATGGAGCACGAGAAGAAGTCCGCCCAGGGCGGCATAGCGCCCGCCTTCAGCGTCAGCCCCGACGTGCGCAAGACGCTGGAGGCCCACCGCAAGCTGATGATGTCCCTGGGCTTCCGTGGCACGCCGGGCATCGTGGTGATCGACAGCCAGGGCGGCACCAAGAGCTATGGCGGCATGCCGCGCGATGCGGCCCTGCCCGAGGTGTTCGGGGCGCTGTGAACGGGCTGACGTGAACGGGACGCCAGGTGATGCCCACACCTCGGCAGCCACGAGTAGCATGGCCGGCAGGATCACCACTGCGGAGAACGCCACCATGCTCAAGCTCTACGGTTTTTCCAGGGTCAATGCCGGCGCACGCGGCCGCACGCGCGATCTGCGCGTGCTGTGGGCACTCGAAGAGATGCAGCTGCCCTTCGAGATCGCGGGCATGGACCATCCCGCGCACGACCTGAACACCGAGGCCTACCGCCGGCTCAGCCCCTTCGAGCAGATTCCTGCGCTGGACGATGACGGGCAGGTGATTTCGGAGTCGGCCGCCATCGTGCTGCATCTGGCCAGGAAGTGCGGCCGGCTGATGCCCTCCGATGCAACCGGCGAGGCACAGGTGCTGCGCTGGTGCTTTGCAGCCATGAACACGGTGGAGCCGCCGCTGCTCAGCCTGATGGTGCTGGACTGGACGGCCGATGGCAGCTGCGGCAAGCACCGCGAATTCCTGGTGGGCTGGGCGCATCGCATGCTGGGCAACCTGGAGCGCTGGCTGGACGGGCGCCGCTTCATTGCCACCGACGAATTCACGGTGGCCGACATCCTGATGGCGCATGTGCTCGCCTGCATCCCGGACAGCACGCTGACCGCGCCCTGCCCCGCCGTGGTGGCCTACCGCGACAGATGCCTGGCCCGGCCCGCCTGGCAGCGGACCCTGGCGGCCTACAACGCGCGGGTGGAGGCGGCGTAGCCGGGGCTCAGGGCTGCTCGGTGCTCAGGGCTGCTGGCAGGCCGCCACAGGCTGGGACTGCGGTGGTGATGGCGTCGGCGGCGCAGTCCAGCTGCCGCCCAGCACGCGGAACAGCTGGGCCAGCGCCAGCTGCCGCTGGGTCACGGTATCGATGTAGGCGCTTTCATTGGCGAAGGCGTTGCGCTGTGCGTCCAGGTAGCGCAGATGGTCGTCCACACCCGCCTGGTAACGGGCCTGCGCCAGCCGCAGGCTTTCGCGGCTGCTGTCGCGCAGCGCCAGGCGCGCGGCTTCCTCGCGGCGCAGCGTGTCGGTGGCAGCCAGGGCGTCGGCCACTTCGCGGAAGGCGGTCTGGATGGCCTGCTCGTAGGCGGCCACGGCCATGTCCTTGCGCAGCACGGCCAGGTCGAGGTTGGCGCGGTTGCGCCCCCCGTCGAAGAGGGGCAGCGTGACCTGGGGAGTGAACGACCAGGCGCGCTGGCCCGAGCGGAACAGGTCGGACAGATCGGCACTGGACGATCCCAGGAAGCCGGTGAGCGAGATGCGCGGGAAGAAGGCCGCGCGCGCCGCACCAATGTCCGCGCTGCGCGCGCGCAGCCGGTGCTCGGCCGCCTGGATGTCGGGGCGGTGGATGAGCAGTTCGGAAGGCGTGCCGGCCGACAAATCCTGCAGCAGCATGGGTACGTCGGGCGACTTTGCGGACCGTGCGGACAGGTACGGCCCCAGATCCTCCACGCCCGTCAGCAGCAGCAGGGCGTTGCCGGCCTGGCGCAGCTCGCGTTCGCTGCGCTCCACGTCGGCGCGGGCCTGGGCGGCCAGGCCCAGGGCGTCCTGGTGGTCCAGGGCCGTGGCCGTGCCCGCCTGGCGCCGCTGCGCGGTCAGGCGCAGCGAGGATTCACGGCTTTGCAGCGTGCGCTGCGCCAGTTGCAGGCGGCGCAGGGCCCCGTCGCGGGACAGGTAGGCCTGCACCACTTCGGCACCCAGGCTGATGCGGGCGGCGCGCGCGGCCTCTTCGGTGGCCAGGTACTCGCCCAGGGCGGCTTCGGACAGGTTGCGCACGCGGCCGAACAGGTCCAGCTCGAAAGCGGCCAGCCCCAGGCCGGCCTGCCAGCTGCTCTGCACCTGCGGCTGGCCCGTGGCATTCATGTCGCCTGGCAGGCGCTGGCGCGTGCCGCCGCCCTGCAGGCCCACGCCCGGCAGCCGGTCGGCGCGCTGCACCTGGTACAGGGCGCGTGCCGCCTCCACGTTGAGCAGGGTCTGGCGCAGGTCGCGGTTGTGGGCCTGGGCCAGGTCCACCAGCTGGCGCAGCTGGCGGTCGGCGATGAAGCTGTTCCAGTCCAGCGTGGCCGCCGACGAGGACAGCACGGGCGCGGCATCCTGCTGCGGCCATTGCGTGGGAATGGGCGCCTGCGGACGCTGGTGGACCGGGGCGAGGGAGCAGCCGGCCAGCACCAGGCTGGCGGCCAGCGCACACAGGGCGCGTGGGAAGAAGTGCATGGACATGGCGCTTACTCTGTGGAGGTTGCCGGGGCCTGCAGGGCAGGCGGGGTGCCGGCCGGCGCCTTGCGCCGGAACAGGGACAGCACCCAGACGAAGAAGACGGGAACGAAGACCACTCCCAGCAGCGTGGCCGACAGCATGCCGCCGATCACGCCGAAGCCGATGGCGGCCTGACTGGAGGCGCCCGCGCCCGAGGCCAGCGCCAGCGGCACCACGCCCAGGATGAAGGCCAGCGAGGTCATGACGATGGGCCGAAAGCGCAGCCGCGCCGCCTGCAGCGCGGCCTGCGCCAGGCTGTGCCCCTGCGCATGCAGGTCCCTGGCGAACTCCACGATCAGGATGGCGTTCTTGGCCGCCAGGCCGATGATGGTGATCAGGCCCACCTTGAAGTACACGTCGTTGGACAGGCCCACGGCCGAGGTGGCCAGCACCGATCCCAGCGCGCCGATGGGCACGATCAGCATCACGGCGGCGGGAATGCTCCAGCTCTCGTACAGGGCCACCAGCAGCAGGAACACCACCACGATGGCCAGCGCGAACAGCTTGGGCGCCTGGGCACCGGCGGCTTTCTCCTGGAAGGACAGGGCCGTCCACTCGTAGCCTATGCCGCGCGGCATCTCGGCCATGATGCGTTCCAGCTCGGCCATGGCCTCGCCCGTGGTGTGGCCGGGCCTGGCGTCGCCCGAGATGCGGAAGGCCGGATAGCCGTTGTAGCGCGAGATCTGCACCGGCCCGCTTTCCCAGCGCACCGTGGCAAAGGCCGACAGCGGCACCTGCTGCCCGCTGGCGTTGGGCACGTGCAGGCGCAGGATGTCCTCGGGCCGCGCGCGGGCCTGCGCATCGGCCTGCACCACCACGCGCTGCAGGCGGCCCGCGTTGGGAAACTCGTTGATCACGGCCGAGCCGTAGGCGGTGGACAGGGCCGTGTTGATGGCGCTGAAATCCACGCCCTGGGCCTGCGCCTTGCGCCGGTCGATGTCCAGCCGCAGCTGGGGCGCATCCTCCAGGTTTTCCATCATGGCGTAGGCAATGATGGGCGAGGCATTGGCCTTGGCCAGCAGCTGGTCGCGCGCGGCGATCAGGGCCTCGCGGCCCAGGTTGGCGCGGTCCTGCAGGCGCAGCGCAAAGCCGCCGGAGTTGCCCAGGCCGTCGATGGGCGGCGGGTCCACGGCCATGACGGTGCCGTCGGACAGGCGGGCAAAGCGCTGGTTGAAGGCCTGCACCTCATCCCACGACGCCTGCCCGGCGCCGCGCACCGACCAGTCCTTGAGCGTGACGAAGGCCAGGGCCGCGTTCTGCCCCATGCCCGAGAAGCTGTAGCCCATCAGGAACTCGGCCTGGGCCGTGGCGGGGCGGCTCTGAACATAGTCCTCCATGTCCTTGACCATGGCCTTGGTGCGCTCCGTGGTGGCGCCCGGCGGCAGCTGCACGCCGACGATGTAGTAGCCCATGTCCTCGTAGGGCACGAAGGATTCGGGCATGCGCGTGTACGCCACGCCCAGCCCGGCCACGATGGCGGCATACACCAGCATGCAGCGCCCGGCGCGGCGCACCAGCCGTTGGTTGAGCAGGTCGAAGCGCTCGGTCAGCGCCGCGAAGCGGCGGTTGAACCAGCCGAAGAAGCCCTTGCGCTCGGCGTGGTGGCCCTTGGTAACGGGCTTGAGCAGCGTGGCGCACAGCGCCGGCGTGAAGGTCAGCGCCAGCAGGCCCGAGAACAGGATGGACACGGCCAGCGACAGCGAGAACTGCCGGTAGATCACGCCCACCGAGCCGCTCATGAAGGCCAGCGGCAGGAACACCGCCACCAGCACCAGGGTGATGCCGACGATGGCGCCCGAGACCTGCTGCATGGCCTTGACCGTGGCGGCCAGAGGCGACAGCCCCTCCTCGGCCATGAGGCGCTCCACGTTCTCCACCACCACGATGGCGTCGTCCACCAGGATGCCGATGGCCAGCACCATGCCGAACATGGTCATCATGTTCACCGAAAAGCCCAGCGCATACATCACGCCCAGGGTGCCGGCCAGGCACACGGGCACGACGATGGTGGGAATCAGCGTGTAGCGCAGGTTCTGCAGGAACAGCCACATCACCAGGAACACCAGCGCCACGGCCTCCACCAGGGTCTGGATGACCTTGCCGATGGCCACTTCCACGAAGCGCGAGGTGTCATAGGGCACGGCGTACTGGATGCCGGCGGGGAAGTTCTGCGACAGCTCGGCCAGGCGCGCCTTGACGGCCTTGGCGGTCTGCATGGCGTTGGCCCCGGGCGCCAGCTGCACGGCGGCGGCCACGCCCTGGCGGCCGTCCTCGCGCGAGGAAAAGCTGTAGTCCAGCTGGCCGACCTCCAGCCGCGCCACATCGGCCAGGCGCACGGCCGAGCCATCGGCCCTGGCACGCAGCACGATCTGGCCGAACTCCTCGGGCGAGGCCAGCGTGCCCTTGACGGCAATGGTGGCGCTCAGCTCCTGGCCGGGCCCTGCGGGCGAGGCGCCAAAGCTGCCGGCCGGCACCTGCGCGTTCTGGGCGGCGATGGCCGCGTTCACGTCCGCCACCGACAGGCCGTAGCCCAGCAGCTTGTTCGGATCGACCCAGACGCGCATGGCCACATCGGCCGCGAAGAACTGCACCTTGCCCACGCCGGGCACGCGGCGGATCTCGTTGTTGATGTTGCGCACGGCGTAGTCGGACAGGGTCACCTCGCTGTTGCCGCTGCCGCCGCTGCCGTCCTTGTAGGTCAGCGAGTAGATCATCAGGAAGTTGGCGCTGGCCTGCTCGACCTGCAGGCCCATCTGCATCACGGACGCGGGCAGGCGCGCCTCGGCCTTCTTGATGCGGTTTTGCACCTCCACCTGGGCCAGCGCCGGCTCGGTGCCCGGGGCGAAGGTGGCCGTGATCTCGGCCATGCCCGTGGAGCCGCTGGAGGAGTCGAAGTACAGCAGCCCCTTGGTGCCGTTGAGCTCCTCCTCGATGACGCTGGTCACCGACTCCATCACCGTGGTGGCGGAGGCGCCCGGGTAGTTGGCGGTGATCGAGATCTGTGGCGGCGCCACGTTGGGAAACTGGGAGACGGGCAGCGCCGGTATGGCCAGCAGCCCGGCGAGCATGATGAAGATGGCCACCACCCAGGCGAAGTTGGGGCGGTTGATGAAGAACTTGGACATGGTCTATTCCTTGGGCACGCGCCGGCTCAGTCGCTGGACGTGGCGGAGCTGCCGGAGGCGCTGAAGGTGCCGGACAGCCCCGCCGTAGGGGAGGCAGCGGCATCGGAAAGGGCCGTGACCTGAACCCGCGCCCCGGGCTGCAGGCCCGCCATGCGGCCCACCACCACGCGCTCGCCGCCCTTGAGGCCTGCGCTGATCTGCCACTGCGCGCCATGCATGGCCGCGGTCTGCACGGGGCGCATCTGCAGCGTGTCCTGGCCGTCCACCACCAGCACGTGGGCCTGCCCGTCGGTGCTGCGCTGCACGGCCCGCTGCGGCACCAGGATGGCGGCAGGGTCCACGCCCTGGCCCACGGTCACGCGCACATACATGCCGGGCAGCAGCATGCCGTCACGGTTGTCGAAGCGCCCGCGCAGCGCCATCTGGCCGGTGCCACGGTCCACCGTCACATCCGAGAACATCAGCCGCCCCGTGCGCTGCAGGCCCGTGCCGTCCACCTTCAGGGAGACCGGCGTGCCGTCCTTGCCCGCTGTCTGTGCCAGGCGGCCCTCGGCCAGGGCCGCGCGCAGGCGCTGGGCTTCGGCCACGGGCTGCTGGAAGTCGGCATAGACCGGGTCGAGCTGCTGGACCAGCGCCATGGGCGTGGCCTCGCCCTGGCCCACCAGGGCGCCCTCGGTGACCAGCGCACGGCCGATGCGGCCCGCGATCGGCGCCCTGACCGTGGCGTATTCCAGATTCAGGGCGGCCGCCTGCACCTCGGCCTGGGCGGACTGCCGCGCGGCCTGGGCCGCCTGCAGGCGGGCCTGCATGGCCTCGAAGTCCTGGCGGCTGACTGCCTCCTGCGCCACCAGCGGCGCGTTGCGGCCGACCACGGCACGCGCATCGAGCAGGGCCGCCTCGGCGCTGGCCAGCTGGCCCTGGGCGCGGGACAGGGCGGCGCGCAGGGGCGCCGGGTCGATCTGGAACAGCACCTGGCCGGCCCGGACGTCGGCGCCTTCCTCGAAATGGCGGCGCAGCACGATGCCGGCCACCCGCGCACGCACCTCGGCCACGCGCACGGGCTCGATACGGCCCGGCAGCTCGCTGGACAGGGCCAGCGGCGCGGGCTGCACGGTGACGGCCTGCACCACGGGCAACGCGTCACCTGCTGCGGCCGGAGCCTCGTTGCGGCCGCAGCCCGCTGCAAGGGCGGCCAGGGCGGCCAGCACCAGGGCCGCCAGCGGCAGGCCACGTCGCTTGTTCAGACGCATGCTCATGTTTCACAACCTGATTGAGTTCGATACGAAGGCCGCGATGGTACATATCAGAATCAAATGAGTCAACATCGATTCATTTGATTCCTTAAAACATCAACAGATAAAATCCATGCACTTTCCAAGGAGGCATGACAAGCGATGACGAGCACCAAGCAAGAGGACGAAGGCAAGCTGCTGGGCGCACTGGCACTGGCGCTGCTGGACGATCCCAAGGCCAATCTGCAGGAGCTGGCACGCGCCATCGGCATCAGCAAGGCCACGCTCTACCGCTTCTGCCCCACGCGCGACCAGCTCATCGACCGGCTCATAGGGCATGCGGCCGACACCCTGTCGCGCGCCATGCACGCGGCCGAGCTGGAGCGCCACGCGCCGCTGGAGGCGCTGCGCCGCCTCACCGCCCACTGCCAGGACCACCAGACGCTGCTGCTGTTCCTGATGTATTTCTGGCGCTCCGACATCTCGGTGGTCGGCCAGATAGAGAGCGAATGGGTGGCGGCCATGGATGCCTTTTTCCTGCGCGGCCAGCAGGCCGGCGTGTTCCGCATCGACATCACGGCAGCGGCCATGACCGAGCTGTGGCTTTCCATGGCCGTGGGCCTGCTGGATGCGGAGCGGCGCGGCCGTGTTGCGCGGGCCAGCGTGGCGGCCGTGATGGAGCAGTCCTTCCTGCACGGCGCCCTGCAGCCCGGCGCACCGGCCGCGTAGCACGCCGGCCCGTCTGGAACTGGCCCACAATGTGCGCGATCTGCGCCAGAGGAGCTGGCCCGGCCGGCATTGCGCGTCCTGATGCCCGCCCCATAACCGGAACTGGAAGAACAGCCATGAGCCCCTTGAGCAACAACAAACGGATCGAAGAATTGAGCACGCAGGCCATCACGGCGTTTGACATGGAAACGCGCTTTCGCACGCTGGCTGCCAGTGGCGATGCCAAGCAGGCACTGGACATACTGGCACGCCTGGACAGCCAGGATCCGCGTTGAGGCCGAGGCTGCATGCTCGAACGCACCCACCTCGCCATCGTCCGTGAAGTCGAAAAACAGGGCTCGCTGACGGCGGCGGCCGGCGTGCTGTGCGTGACGCAGTCGGCGCTGAGCCACAGCATGAAGAAGCTGGAGCAGCAGCTGGGCACGGACATCTGGCTGCGCGAAGGCCGCAGCCTGCGCCTGACGCAGGCCGGCCAGTACCTGCTGGCCGTGGCCCAGCGCGTGCTGCCCCAGCTGGACCTGGCCGAGGAGCGGCTGCGCCAGTTCGCCCAGGGCGAGCGCGGCGCGCTGCGCATCGGCATGGAGTGCCATCCCTGCTACCAGTGGCTGCTCAAGATCGTCGCGCCCTATCTGGCGAGCTGGCCCGATGTGGATGTGGATGTGAAGCAGAAATTCCAGTTCGGCGGCATCGGCGCCCTGTTCGGCTACGAGATCGACCTGCTGGTCACGCCCGATCCGCTGTTCAAGACGGGCCTGGAGTTCGTGCCCGTGTTCGACTACGAGCAGGTGCTGGTGGTCTCCAGCGCGCATGCGCTGGCAGGGGCCGATTTCGTGGAGGCCGCCCAGCTCGCGCCCGAGGTGCTGATCACCTATCCCGTTCCCATGGACCGGCTGGACATCTACAACCAGTTCCTCATGCCGGCCGGCATCACGCCGCGCCGCCAGAAGGCCATAGAGACCACGGACATCATGATGCAGATGGTGGCCAGCGGCCGGGGCGTGGCGGCCCTGCCGCGCTGGCTGGTGCAGGAGTACGCGGGCAAGCTGGACGTGGTTCCCGTGCGCCTGGGCGCCAAGGGCATTGCCAAGCAGATCTTCCTGGGCGCGCGCGTGGCGGACCTGCAGACCGACTATCTGCAGGCCTTCATCGAGCTGGCGCGCCAGCCGCTGGCCGCCGGCACGCCCCCTGCTCAGGCTGCCTGAGCCTGCGCCAGGAAGTCCTGCGCAAACCGCTGCAGCACGCCGCCGGCCTCGTAGACCGATACCTCCTCGGCCGTGTCCAGCCGGCAGGTCACGGGCACGCGCAGCGTCTGGCCGCTTCTTCGTTCAATCACCAGAGTGAGTTGGGTGCCCGGCGTGCGCTCGCCTTCCACGCCATAGACTTCCGTGCCGTCCAGCCCCAGGGTCCTGCGGTCGGTGCCCGGCAGGAACTGCAGCGGCAGCACGCCCATGCCGATGAGGTTGGTGCGGTGGATGCGCTCGAAGCCTTCGGCCACCACGGCCTCAACCCCGGCCAGGCGCACTCCCTTGGCGGCCCAGTCGCGTGAGCTGCCCTGGCCGTAGTCGGCGCCCGCGATGATGATCAGCGGCTGGCGCCGGTTCAGGTAGGTTTCCATGGCCTCCCACATGCTCACCACGCGGCCTTCGGGCTCGATGCGCGCCAGCGAGCCCTTGTGCTGCACGCCGTCGATGACGGCCATTTCATTGACCAGCTGCGGGTTGGCGAAGGTGGCCCGCATGGCGGTGAGGTGGTCGCCGCGGTGGGTGGCGTAGGAGTTGAAGTCCTCCTCGGGCAGGCCCATGCGCGCCAGGTATTCGCCCGCGGCGCTGTCGGCCAGGATGGCGTTGGAGGGCGACAGGTGGTCGGTGGTGATGTTGTCGGGCAGCAGCGCCAGCGGCCGCATGTTGCGCAGCGTGCGCGGGAAGGCCGCCAGCGCGCCCACGCCTTCGGTGTCCCAGTAGGGCGGGCGGCGGATGTAGGTGGACTGGGGGCGCCAGTCGTACTGGGGCGAGGCCTTGTTTCCGTCGTCCTTGCGGATGGCGAACATGGGTTCGTAGACGGCGCGGAATTGCGCAGGTTTGACCGCTTGTTCAACGATGGCGTCGATCTCCTCGTCGGCGGGCCACAGATCCTTGAGGCGGATCTCGCGGCCGTCCACCACAGCCAGCACATCCTGCTCGATGTCAAAGCGCACCGTGCCCGCCAGCGCATAGGCCACGACCAGCGGCGGCGAGGCCAGGAAGGCCTGTTTGGCCTGGGGATGGATGCGCCCGTCGAAGTTGCGGTTGCCCGAGAGCACGGCCGTGGCGTAGAGGTCGCGCTCGATGATTTCCTGCTGGATGGCGGGGTCCAGCGCGCCGCTCATCCCGTTGCAGGTGGTGCAGGCAAAGGCGACGATGCCAAAGCCCAGCTGCTCCAGCTCGGTGAGCAGCCCGGCCTCCTTCAGGTACAGCTCCACGGCCTTGGAGCCCGGCGCCAGCGAGGACTTGACCCAGGGCTTGCGCGTGAGACCCAGGCGATTGGCATTGCGCGCCAGCAGCGCTGCGGCGATGACATTGCGCGGGTTGCTGGTGTTGGTGCAGCTGGTGATGGCCGCGATGATGACGGCCCCATCGGGCATCAGGCCTTGCGCCTCCTGGGCGCGGGCGGCCTGCAGTTTTGCCGCATCGGCAATGCCGCGCTCGGCCAGGGCCGAGGTGGGCAGGCGCCGGTGCGGATTCGAGGGGCCGGCCATGTTGCGCACCACGGTGGACAGGTCGAACTGCAGCACGCGCTCGTACTGGGCATCGGCCAGGCTGTCGCTCCAGAAACCTGCAGTGCGCGCATAGGCTTCGACCAGGCGCACCTGGGCCTCGTCGCGGCCGGTCAGGCGCAGGTAGGCCAGCGTCTGGTCGTCAATGGAGAACATGGCCGCCGTGGCGCCGTATTCGGGGCACATGTTGGAGATGGTGGCGCGGTCGCCAATGCTCAGGCTGTCGGCGCCCTCGCCAAAGAATTCCACATAGGCGCCGACAACTTTTTGCTGGCGCAGGAATTCGGTCAGGGCCAGCACGATGTCGGTGGCGGTGATGCCGCCCTGGCGCCGGCCCGTGAGGCGCACGCCCACGATCTCGGGCAGGCGCATCCAGCAGGCGCGGCCCAGCATGACGTTCTCGGCCTCCAGCCCGCCCACGCCCACGGCGATCACGCCCAGGGCATCGACATGGGGCGTGTGACTGTCCGTGCCCACGCAGGTATCGGGGAAGGCCAGGCCATCCTGCACGGTCACCACGGGGGACATTTTTTCCAGATTGATCTGGTGCATGATCCCGTTCCCTGCGGGGATCACATCCACGTTGGCAAAGGCCTTCTTCGTCCACTCGATGAAGTGGAAGCGGTCCTCGTTGCGGCGGTCCTCGATGGCGCGGTTCTTCGCAAAGGCATCGGGATCGAAGCCGCCGCACTCCACGGCCAGCGAGTGGTCCACGATGAGCTGCACGGGCACGACGGGGTTGACCTGGGCCGGGTCGCCGCCTTCGGCCGCGATGGCGTCGCGCAGGCCGGCCAGATCCACCAGGGCGGTCTGGCCCAGGATGTCGTGGCAGACCACGCGCACGGGATACCAGGGAAAGTCGATGTCGCGGCGGCGCTCGATGAGCTGCAGCAGGTAGCCGTCCAGCTGCGCGGGATCGGCGCGGCGCACGAGGTTCTCGGCGTGGACGCGGGCGGTGTAGGGCAGGCGTGCCCAGGCGCCGGGCGAGAGGGAATCGACGGCGGCGCGGGCGTCGATGTAGTGCAGCGTGGTGCCGGGCAGGGGTTTCTTGTGGGTGTGGTTCATGGGGCGGATGCAATGCGGGCGGGCCTGCAGCCCGCCCGCCTAGGTTCAGGACAGCGGCGGCTCAGGCGCGCGCATCGAGGGGCACGAACTTCTGGTCATCCGGCCCCGTGTAGTTGGCGCTGGGGCGGATGATCTTGTTGTCCTGGCGCTGCTCGATCACATGGGCGGCCCAGCCGCTGGTGCGCGCGATCACGAACAGCGGCGTGAACATGGCCGTGGGCACGCCCATCATGTGGTAGCTGACGGCGCTGAACCAGTCCAGGTTGGGGAACATCTTCTTGACCTCCCACATCACCGATTCCAGCCGGTCGGCAATGTCGTACATGCGGGTGGCTCCCGCCTCGTCGGACAGGCGCTTGGCCACGCCCTTGATGACCACGTTGCGCGGGTCGCTGACGGTGTAGACCGGGTGACCGAAGCCGATGACCACTTCCTTGGCATCGACGCGGCGGCGGATGTCGGCCTCGGCCTCGTCGGGGGTGTCGTAGCGCTTCTGGATCTCGAAGGCCACCTCGTTGGCGCCGCCATGCTTGGGGCCGCGCAGCGCACCGATGGCGCCTGCGATGGACGAATACATATCGCTGCCCGTGCCCGCGATCACGCGCGCCGTGAAGGTGGAGGCGTTGAACTCATGCTCTGCATAGAGGTTGAGCGAGGTGTGCATGGCGCGCACCCAGCCTTCGGACGGCCGGTGGCCATGCAGCAGGTGCAGGAAATGGCCGCCGATGGAGTCGTCGTCGGTCTCCACCTCGATGCGCCGGCCCGAATTGCTCCAGTGGTACCAGTACAGCAGCATGGAGCCCAGGCTGGCCATGAGCCGGTCGGCGATGTCGCGGGCACCCGCCAGGTTGTGGTCGTCCTTTTCGGGCAGCACGCAGCCCAGGGCGGAGACGCCGGTGCGCATCACATCCATCGGATGGGCGCCGGCAGGCAGTTGCTCCAGCGCCTGCCTGACGCTGGCCGGCAGGCCGCGCAGCGCCTGCAATTTGGTCTTGTAGGCCTGCAGTTCGGGGCGCGTGGGCAGCTTGCCGTGCACCAGCAGATGGGCGATTTCCTCGAACTCGCAGACCTCGGCAATGTCCAGGATGTCGTAGCCGCGATAGTGCAGGTCGTTGCCCGAGCGGCCCACGGTGCACAGCGCCGTGTTGCCGGCAGTCACGCCCGAAAGGGCCACGGACTTCTTGGGCTTGAATGCGGACGCAGAGGGTGCAGTTGGCGCAGATGGCGCGTCGATGATCGTGGTACTCATGGAAGGGTCTCCTGGTTCAGATAGGAATGGGCAATGGCGGCAGGAAGGCCGTTGTGGTCGACAGCCACCATCTCGAACAGGCCCTTGAGCACGTCCTCGCAGGCAATGCCCGGCGCCTGGGCCGATGCGGTGACGCAGACCGTCATGGAGC
>NZ_JAELTK010000329.1:0-301 GCF_016428765.1 Delftia sp. ASV31 | reverse complement strand
CCCCCCCCCCCCCCCCCCCCCCCCCCCCCCCCCCCCCCCCCCCCCCCCCCCCCCCCCCCCCCCCCCCCCCCCCCCCCCCCCCCCCCCCCCCCCCCCCCCCCTGTTTTCAAGCAGAAGACGGCATACGCGATCAACGTCAGCGTCTCGTGGGCTCGGAGATGTGTATAAGAGACAGCGGCTGGTGGCGGCGCTGGCAGCCGCTGCTGCTCACGGCCGCCGTGCTGCTGCCCGTGCTGGCGGCGCTGGGCATCGTCTCCATGGCGCGCGAGATCGCGGCGGCCGGCCTGCCAGCGCCGGCCGG
>NZ_JAELTK010000328.1:0-301 GCF_016428765.1 Delftia sp. ASV31 | reverse complement strand
CCCCCCCCCCCCCCCCCCCCCCCCCCCCCCCCCCCCCCCCCCCCCCCCCCCCCCCCCCCCCCCCCCCCCCCCCCCCCCCCCCCCCCCCCCCCCCCCCCCCCCTGTTTCAAGCAGAAGACGGCATACGCGATCAACGTCAGCGTCTCGTGGGCTCGGAGATGTGTATAAGAGACAGCCTCAGGGGGAGCTTAGCCTTTCAGGGTTCGCCTGAATCTTCTCCAGCGCATCGCGCGTCGCGCGCACGGTGAGCGCCTCTTCGTCATGCACGGACAGCAGGCCGGACTGCAGGTAGGAGGCCATG
>NZ_JAELTK010000327.1:0-301 GCF_016428765.1 Delftia sp. ASV31 | reverse complement strand
CCCCCCCCCCCCCCCCCCCCCCCCCCCCCCCCCCCCCCCCCCCCCCCCCCCCCCCCCCCCCCCCCCCCCCCCCCCCCCCCCCCCCCCCCCCCCCCCCCCCCCTCTTTCAAGCAGAAGACGGCATACGCGATCAACGTCAGCGTCTCGTGGGCTCGGAGATGTGTATAAGAGACAGGCGCTGATGCGGTGCGCCAGCGTGCCCGCATCCAGCATCTGCCAGCGCTGCACCGCATGCTTGCGCTGGACTTCGGACAGGGCCTGCCAGTCGGGCGAGGGGCCGTGCCAGAGCAGGGGCTCGTGG
>NZ_JAELTK010000326.1:0-301 GCF_016428765.1 Delftia sp. ASV31 | reverse complement strand
CCCCCCCCCCCCCCCCCCCCCCCCCCCCCCCCCCCCCCCCCCCCCCCCCCCCCCCCCCCCCCCCCCCCCCCCCCCCCCCCCCCCCCCCCCCCCCCCCCCCCCCTTGTCAAGCAGAAGACGGCATACGCGATCAACGTCAGCGTCTCGTGGGCTCGGAGATGTGTATAAGAGACAGGCGTGAACCTGGTGGTGATCGAGTCCACCGATGCCTACGCAGGCATGCTGCGCAATCTGGCCCTGTCACTGTCGCTGTACAGCGGCCAGATGTGCACCACCACGCAGAACCTGCTGGTTCCGGCCG
>NZ_JAELTK010000325.1:0-301 GCF_016428765.1 Delftia sp. ASV31 | reverse complement strand
CCCCCCCCCCCCCCCCCCCCCCCCCCCCCCCCCCCCCCCCCCCCCCCCCCCCCCCCCCCCCCCCCCCCCCCCCCCCCCCCCCCCCCCCCCCCCCCCCCCCCCGTTTTCAAGCAGAAGACGGCATACGCGATCAACGTCAGCGTCTCGTGGGCTCGGAGATGTGTATAAGAGACAGCCCTGGGTCCAGGCGTAGTTCAACTGCAGGTGATCGGGGCGCACTGCCAGGAAGACCACGTCCGTGCCCTCGGGCAGGCTGGGCTGGGGTGGCCAGATGGCCTGGACCTGGCAGCCTATGCGCTGC
>NZ_JAELTK010000324.1:0-301 GCF_016428765.1 Delftia sp. ASV31 | reverse complement strand
CCCCCCCCCCCCCCCCCCCCCCCCCCCCCCCCCCCCCCCCCCCCCCCCCCCCCCCCCCCCCCCCCCCCCCCCCCCCCCCCCCCCCCCCCCCCCCCCCCCCCCCTTTTCAAGCCGAAGACGGCATACGCGATCAACGTCAGCGTCTCGTGGGCTCGGAGATGTGTATAAGAGACAGGGCCAGGCCCTGGCGCTCCTGCAGCTTGCCCAGGAATTGCTCGCGCTTGCCGGCGATCACGTCCAGATCGTCATCGGTGAGCTTGCCCCATTGCTCACGGATCTTGCCGGTGAATTGCTTCCAGTT
>NZ_JAELTK010000323.1:0-301 GCF_016428765.1 Delftia sp. ASV31 | reverse complement strand
CCCCCCCCCCCCCCCCCCCCCCCCCCCCCCCCCCCCCCCCCCCCCCCCCCCCCCCCCCCCCCCCCCCCCCCCCCCCCCCCCCCCCCCCCCCCCCCCCCCCCTTTTTTCAAGCAGAAGACGGCATACGCGATCAACGTCAGCGTCTCGTGGGCTCGGAGATGTGTATAAGAGACAGGGCCTGAATGTGGCAGCGGTGGACGTGGATGACGACAAGCTGGCGCTGGCCAGGCGCCTGGGCGCACAGGTCACGGTCAATGCCATGACCACGGACCCTGCGGCCTACCTGAAAAAGGAGATCGGC
>NZ_JAELTK010000042.1:0-51236 GCF_016428765.1 Delftia sp. ASV31 | reverse complement strand
TGTATCCGTTGCGTAACAGTTGATGACAGCGCTGGTGCCGGGTGCGGGGGCGGCCGTGGACCCCGCATCCGGAGCCTTTCGCGGGGGATGCGGCGACAGTGGATAATCCGCGGCAATGTCTTCCACCAATCACGTCATGGAACCGATTGCCGGTGTCGAAGCCCCGATCAAGGGGCGGCTGGGCGAACGCCTGCTTTCCGCCGGCAAGCTGAACGAGCGCGATCTGCAAAACGCCCTGCAGGCGCAGCAGGAATTGGGCGGCTACCTGGGCCAGGTGCTGGTCCAGCTGGGCGTGGTGGCGGAAACCGACGTGGCCCAGGCGCTGTCCGAACAGCTGCACATGCGCTGGCTGCGCGCGGAAGAGTTTCCCGACCTGCTGCCCGATGTGCCGGGCCTGCTGGCCAGCTTTCTGGATGCGCAGTGCGTCTGCCCCATTTCGCTGCAGGACGGCGTGCTCGAAGTGGCCATGTCCGTGCCGCAGGACCCCTTTATCACCAAGGCGCTGCGCCTTGCCACCGGGTTGCAGATCAAGCCCGTGCTGGCGTTGGAAGCCGATATCCGCAAGGCCCTGTCCGAAGCCGGCCAGGAATCCGAAGGCGAAGAAGGCCAGGACTGGGGGTCGGACGCCACGGGTGGCGACTTCGTCGAGCATCTGAAGGACCTAGCCAGCGAGGCGCCGGTCATCCGCCTGGTCACGGGCATCATTTCCCGCGCCATCGAGCTGCACGCCTCCGACATCCATCTTGAGCCCTTCGAGGCCGGCCTGCAGGTGCGCTACCGCATGGACGGCGTGATCCATGCGGCCGAACTCGTGCCGCCCCGGCTGAGCGCGGCCGTGGGCTCGCGCGTCAAGCTGCTGGCCCATCTGGACATTGCCGAGCGGCGCCTGCCGCAGGACGGCCGCATCAAGACCCGCGCCAAGGGCCGCGAACTGGACCTGCGTGTCTCCACCGCACCCACGGTGCATGGCGAGAGCATCGTCATGCGGGTGCTGGACCGCGCCAACGTGCGCCTGCGCCTGGAAAGCATGGGCTTCGAGGTCGATACGCTGGAGCGCTTCAACACCTTGCTGGCCAAGCCGCACGGCATCGTGCTGGTCACTGGGCCCACGGGCTCGGGCAAGACCACCACGCTGTACGCGGCCCTGTCCAAGATCGACGCGGTTTCCAACAAGATCATCACCGTCGAGGACCCGGTCGAGTACCAGCTCGACGGCATCAACCAGATCCAGGTCCATCCGCAGATCGACCTCACCTTTGCCAACGCCCTGCGCTCCATCCTGCGCCAGGACCCGGACATCATCATGATCGGCGAAATGCGTGACGGAGAAACCGCGCAGATCGCCGTGCAGTCCGCGCTGACAGGCCACCTGGTGCTGTCCACGCTGCACACCAACACGGCCGCAGGCGCCGTCACCCGCATGCGCGACATGGGGGTGGAGAGCTACCTGATCACGTCCTCGGTCAACGGCGTGCTCGCCCAGCGCCTGGTGCGCACGCTGTGCTCGCACTGCAAGCAGCCTGACACGCTGCCGGCCGCCGCCGTCGAGGGCAGCGGCCTCAAGCGTTTTCTGCGCGAAGGCTCGCCCATCTACCGCGCCGTCGGCTGCGAGCATTGCCGGGGCACGGGCTACAAGGGCCGTACCGGCATCCATGAACTCATGGTCATCGACGAGCCGCTGCGCCGCGCCATCATCGAAGGCCAGGACGCCAACGCCCTGCATGCCATGGCGGCCAAGAGCGGCATGCTGAGCCTCTACGACGACGGCCTGCGCAAGGTGGCCTCGGGCGTCACCACGCTGGACGAAGTGCTGCGCGTGACCCAGGACCAGAGCGATGCCTGATTACAGCTGGGAGGCCGTGGACAGCCGCGGTCAAATGGTCAAGGGCACCTATTCCGCCGCAGCCGTGGCCGAGGTGGTGGTGCACCTGCGCAAGAGCCGCCTGTCGCCCATCAAGGTCGAGGAAGCCGCAAGCCTGGGCAACGTGCCGCTGGCGGCGCGTGCGCTCAAGAAAGGCCGCATCAAGGCCGACGACATCCAGGGCATGACCACCGAGCTGGCCATCATGATGCGTGCCGGCCTGTCGCTGGACAACGCGCTCAAGGTCCTGGTCGAGATGAGCCACAAGGTGCAGATGCAGGCCATGCTCCAGTCCGTGCTCGACAGCGTCAAGGCCGGCATGCCGCTGAGCCAGGCACTGGGCAAGCACCACGACCTGTTCGGCGACTTCTATATCAACATGGTGCGCTCGGGCGAGGCCAGCGGCCAGATGTCGGGCGTGCTCAACCGGCTGGTGGAACACATGGCGCGCCAGCGTGCCCTGCGCGACAGCGTGGTCTCGGCCACCATCTATCCTGCCATCCTGCTGGGCGTGGCTGTGCTGTCCCTGGTGGCCATGCTGGGCTTCGTGGTGCCGCAGTTCGAGCAGCTTTTCAACGACATGGGTGACGCGCTGCCCCTTCCCACGCAGTTCGTGATGGGGCTGGGCCATGCGTTTCGCAGCTACGGCTGGGCGGTGTTCATCGTGCTGGGCGCGCTGGGCTGGGTCTTCGCCCGCTGGGCCAAGAGTCCCAAGGGCCGCCAGACCTGGCAATCGTGGCTGCTGGGCCTGCCGGGCCTGGGTGGCGTGGTGCGCAAGTACCAGCTGACCCTGTTCAGCCGCTCGCTGGGCACGCTGCTGGGCAACGGCGTCACGCTGCTGACCGCACTGCGCATTGCCAGCGACACGGTCTCCAACGTTGCCATCCGCGAGCGCCTGGAAAAAATGGGTCCCATGGTCAAGGAAGGCCATCGCATGGCCCATGCCGCCCAGAAAACCGGAGAATTCGAGCCCCTGGCCCTGAATCTGGTGCGGGTCGGCGAGGAAACCGGCCGCCTGGGCGACATGATGCTGGAGCTGTCCAACATATTGAACCGCGAGGTCGAAAACGCGATCAAACGCCTCCTGACCATGCTGGAGCCGGCGCTGATCCTGGTCCTCGGTATCCTTATCGCCTCCATCATCGTGTCGATCCTGCTCGGAATCCTGTCCGTCAACGATCTGGCCGTCTGATGAATCTGAATTGACTGAAAGGTATGTAGAAGATGATGCGCATGCAAAAGCAACTGTCCTCCCGCGCCCGCAAGCGTGGCTTCACGCTGATCGAACTGCTGGTCGTGCTGGCCATCCTGACCCTGCTGGCCGGCCTGGTCGGCCCCAAGGTGCTGAACCAGTTGGGTGGAGCAAAGACCAAGACGGCCGGCGTGCAGATCGCCGACATCGAAAAGGCGCTGGAGCTGTACAAGCTCGACGTGGGCCGCTATCCCACCTCGCAGCAGGGCCTGGACGCGCTGGTCAAGCAGCCTGCCGGCGTTGCCGGCTGGGCGGGCCCCTACCTCAAGGGCGGCGTGCCCAATGATCCCTGGAACAACCCTTACCGCTACACCTACCCGGCTGCCAATGGCGACCTCGAAATCCTCTCGCTGGGTGCTGACGGTGCCCCGGGCGGCGAAGGTGAAGCAGCCGACGTGCGCAACACCAAGTAAGGTGCTCTTGAACACTGCTGTAGCCACCGTTGCCGCACCGTTTTGCCAAGGATGAGTCTTGAAGCGCGCCCAGGGTTTCACGCTGATCGAGCTGCTGGTGGTGTTCGCCATTCTTGGCGCCATCATCGGCATCGTGCCGCCTGCCATGGGCAAGCTGCGCGATGCCGTGGACTATCGGCAGACGGTGCAGGACGTGACGTCCCTGCTGCGCAAGGCGCGCCAGCAGGCCACGCTGCAGGGCATGCCTGTGGCATTCGCTGTCAATACGAATAGCAGGCAGTACGGCATCGCCGGACAGGCCACGGCCAAGTTGCCCGACAGCCTGACGGTGCAACTGACCACGGCAGCCGGCATGGCGCTGGCCGATGGCAGCCAGACCATCGTCTTTCTGCCCGAAGGCGGCGCCACGGGGGGCAGCATTTCGCTCGCCCGCGCGCAAAGCGGCGGTGGCGTGCGTCTGCGTGTGGACTGGCTGTCCGGCCAAGTCACCAAAGAGGCTCTGTAATGCGTCGGCGCGCCGCTTCCCGCCCCAGGGTGCGGGGCATGACCTTGCTGGAGCTGTTGGTGGCGCTGTCCATCATGGCTATCTCGCTGGCGCTCATTTATCGGGCCGTTGGTGGTTCCGCGCGCGGTGTTTCCAAACTGGAGCAGAACCAGGGAGTGGCCCTGCTGGCCGATTCGCTGATGGACGCCTTTCCCATGGTCGATCCTGGTGGCACCCAGGCCTCAGGGCAGGATGGTGTCTACGCCTGGCAGGTGGCTTCCGCGCCTTTCTCCGTGGGCGGCCTGCCCGAAACCGCGGTTCCCCTGCATGCCTTGCGCATCACGATCTCCGTTGAAAACCGCAGTTGGGTCTTCGAGACCCTGCGCCCGCAGCGCCCTTTGCAGCAAGGCGAGGTGACGCGATGACTGGGCGCGCTCCATCTTCGGGCAGGCAAAAGGGCTTCACGCTGGTGGAGCTGCTGGTGGTCATGGCCCTTCTGTCCCTGCTCATGCTCGGGCTGGCGTCGGCCATGTCCACGGTCTCGCAGACGCAGGAGCGTGTGGATGCGCGGCTGGACCGCATGGACCATCAACGTGTCTCGATTGGTTTTCTTCGTTCAGTCCTGGGGCAGGTGTCCGCCGTGCGGCGCCAAGCCGGTTTGCGCAAGCAGGGCGAGAGCGAATTGTTCTTCGAAGGCGGCCCGCAAGGCATGCGCTGGCTGGGCATCATGCCTGCGCGCTTCGGCATGGGCGGCCGCACCCATTTCCAGCTCTCCGTCGAAGGCGATGCGCTGATGCTGCGCTTCACGCCTTGGCAGGGGCCCGATGTCATGCCCAACTGGGGGCAAAGCCAGTCCTATGTGATTGATCGCGGTGTCACGGCTTTTGCCTTGCGTTACCAGAACGCCAAGCTGGGCGTGGCACATTGGCAGCCGCAATGGGGGCCCGAGAAGGACAACGAAAAGGAACTGCCATCTGCCGTGCAGATCGAGTTGCAGTCGGCTTCTGGGGCGTGGCCGTTGATGATCATCGCGATGAACACGCCTGCAGGTTCGAATCCCGCAAGCACTGTTCGAGCCACTTTGGGCGGAGGCTCCGTCTGGTGAAAGGCCGCTCAATTACGTTCATGCGTCGTTCTGTTATGCAGCGTGGCATGGCCCTGGTGCTGGTGCTCTGGATCGTGGCTGCCTTGGCCATCTTCGCGAGCAGCTTGGGGCGCGTGGTGCGCAGTGAGGCTTCGCTCATAGGCGTGACCCGCCAAATGGCCGAGGGGCGGGCGCTGGGCGAAGCCGCCATCTACCAGCTTCTGCAGCGGATCGCTCTCAAACCGACGGAGTTCCGTGAGTACGCCGTAATCCCGGTGCCGACGGCAAAAGGGATAATAGAGGTTGCCCTTGTCCCTTGGAGCGGTTTGGTGAACATCAACGACGCGCCGCCTGCTTTGCTGGCGTTGTTGCTGTCCAAGGCGGCCGGTCTCGGTGGGGGTGCCGCCGAAGCATTGGCCCAGGCCATTGTGCAGTCGCGCATTGGTGTAGACAATCGCCAGCCGCTGCGCCCTGCCTGGGACGCACCTGAAGATTTGCTGCAGGTGCCGGGCATGACCTATGGGATTTTTGCCAGCATTCGTGACTTCATTGTTGCGGATTCGGACGGGCGTGGCGTTGTGAACCCCGGGGCCGCTCCGGAAGGGCTCAAGCCTTGGTTGGAAGGGGGCGCGGGCTCCCAGCAGGGCGTAACCGGTTCGCGCTACACCCTCATTGCCAAGGTGCCGTTTGACGGCGCGGGGGAGGCATTGATCACGCGGCAGGTGGACGTGCCGGGCGGAATGGGGCCCGGGCGTTTGCCCTGGACTGTGCTTGCTGCCTCCCAGACCTGGAAAGGGCGCTTGTAGCGCTTCAAGTGCCAAGAAAGGAAGAATTTCAAGATGGCTCAACGTGAGAGTGGAGGGGGTAGTCCATGCCGCTGCTGAGTTCCGACGCAAAACTGTTCGGCATCGACCTGAGTACGCTGGGTGGCCAATTGCGCGAGGCATGGCAGCAACTGGCACACCTGCCCTGGATGCGGCGTTTTATGCCGCGGTTCCCCGTGAAGGTGGCAGGCTGGGAGTCCCGGCCTGATGGTATGGCGTGGGTCAGGGGAGATCGTCTCGAGTGGGTGCAGCGGGCCAATGGCGGGACCACCGCATCGCCTGACTATGCTGCCGTCTTGCTGCCGTCCGAGCAGGTGCTGGTACGCACGCTTCGCCTGCCTGCCATGTCTCCCAAGGCGCTGCATGGGGCTGTACAGCTCGATGTGCAGATGATGTCGCCCTTCACTGAAGAGCAGACCCTTTGGGCCTATGCTGCGCGTTCCCCAGGGGGGGCATCTTCAGTCCGGCTGGTCGATGTGGTGATCACATCTCGCGATCAGGTGGAAGGGGCTCTGAAGGAGCAGGGATACCGCCTGCCGGCCGGCATGGCGCCCGAGGTCTGGGCAGATGCCGTGACGCAGACCATCATGATCACCGGGTTTGGCGAGCAGCGCCGTCTGGCCCGTGAGGCGCGACAACGCATCTGGCTACTGACTGGCGTATTGGTCGTGGCGGCACTGGCTGCAGCCCTGGCCGCCACGCCTACCGCACAGCTTTATTTGCGTGCCGAGGATGCTAACGCCCAATTTGCCCGGCTGACCCAGGCTACCCGGGATGTGGTGACCAAGCGGCAGGCCTTGGTGGCTGAAGCGGAAAGCGTTTCCGCCCTGATGGATCGCAGGAATCAGCAGATCGACCATCTGCGTGTAATGGCGCTACTGACGCGGGTGTTGCCTGATGACACAGCCGTTCAACGCGTGCAGTTCAAGGGAGACAAGCTCACGGTGCAGGGCCTGAGTGATGACACCTCCGAAGCGGTGCGCCTGCTCTCCAAGGAGCCTGGATTGCGCGATGTGCGTTTGCCCAGCGCCGTGACACGGTCCTCGCGAACCAGCAAAGAGAGCTTTACGCTCGAAGCCACGCTGGATCCAGCCGTGCTCGGTGTGCACGCCATGGACGAGGCCAAGGATGAGTCTGAAGCAACGGGTACGCCCTCCGTGCCGGCGAAGGAGGGTGCGTAATGGCCGAGAAGCCAAGACTGCCCTGGCGCCAACTGGCAATCCTGTCGCTGCCTGCCCTGGCATTGTTGCTCCCTCTGGTTGTGGGCGGGCTCTGGGTCCATGCCAAGCACAACTGGGGACAGAGCCAACTGGATGTCGTGGAGCCACGCCATGCGCGGTTGCTGGGTCTGCAGCAGCAGGAAGAGGAAATTCAGCAGGCATTGGAAAGCCTGGCCGAGACCAAGGCCAAGCATGTCTATCCAGGCGAGAGTGACGCTACCCAGACCGGTAACGCGGTGCAGCAGCGCCTGCGTACGGTGCTGGACCGTGCGGGCCTGGCCATCGTCAGCAGCCAGGTGCGCCCCAATCCTGAAGACGGCAACTATGAGCGCATTGATGTTGTGATGTCCACGGAGGGCGACTGGCCCTCGATCCAAATGGCACTGCTGTCCCTGCGCGACATCAGTCCCACGGTCTGGCTCGACGACCTGGAGGTCAACCTGCCGGGCAGCCTGCAAAATGCCAACCCCCGAGTGGCGCCCAGGTTGAGTGCGCAATTTACCTTCAGCATTCTCCGGAGCAAGACGCCGTGAATCAGATCAACTGGCTGGGATGGGGCGTAGGAGCCACCCAGGTATTGCTGTGCGGTGCCCTGGCGATGGCCTGGCTCACGCCGCAGATGGAGATCAAGAACAGCCGCTGGCAGCCGCCTGAAGCCATCAAGGCGGACGTTCAGGCATTGCTGCCAAAGCAGCCCGAGACCCCGGAACCTGGAACACGCCAGGAGGATCAGTTGATGCTCCAGATGCAGGAACGGCCTTTGTTCGCGCTCAGCCGCCGTCCTCCTCCCCCCCCCCCACCGCCTCCCAAAAAGTCGGACGAAGAACCGGTCGAGCAGGACCAATGGTCCAAGGCCAAGGTGCTGGGCCTGTTTGATGGAGCCGTCACGGGCGCCATCGTCCAGTACGCAGGCAAGGAACAGCGCTTCATGCTCAGCCAAAGCCTTGGCGGCTGGACGCTGTCTCGCGTGCTGGACCGTGAAATCGAACTGGAACGTGGCGGCCGCAAGCGCAGGCTGCCAATGACGCGGGCCGCAATGGACAAAGGACCGGCCATTCCCGCAAGCGTACGTGTGCCGTCGCCCCCCGCTTCAGTGGCACAGATGCCCAGGGGCGGGGCTTACGCCGGGCAGCAACGTGAGGCGGATCAGCCTCAGAACACCGGGCCAGCGCCTCAGGAAGAAGGCGCTTCGTTGGGTGGCGGCATTGTCCGTTGAGAGCCGCCGCAACCTCAAGAACCAGTCAAGAGAATCTATGCAACTGCCTAATCGACCTATCCGAACCGCATTGGCACTCGCCGTGTGCCAGTTGCTGCTGGCCTGTGCCCAGCCGGCCAAGAACAACTTCGTGAGCCATTTCCGTGACGATACCGTTCAACGGGACTATGTCTTTCTGCCCGAAGGAGAGGATGCCGATGGCGCATCGCAGGGCAAAAAAACTTCGGACGATGCTGATGGCGCCAAGCCACGCATCCTGTCCGGGACGGGCAAGTTGCTGGGCGATGCCAAGGCATTTCCTCCGGTGGCTGGCAAGCCCTCCAAGCTCAACTTCGAGGACGCGCCACTGTCCCAGGTAGTGCGCACGGTGCTGGGCGACATCCTGTCGCTCGACTATGTGTTGCATCCGCCGATCACGGGCAACATCACGCTCAGCACGCGCAGTGCCATTCCGGCGGACCAGATCCTCAACCTGCTGGAGACTGCTCTGCAGGCCAATGGCATGGCCATGGTGCGCGATGCGCGCGGCACCTACCATGTGGGCCGGGTCGATGCACTAAAGAGCATAGGTGCCACCGTGCGCCAGGCCACGACCGACAAGCCGCTGGCACCAGGATACGGAACCATCATCGTGCCGCTGCAGTACATCGGTGCCAACGAGATGGCCGCCATCCTGCGGCCCATGGTGCCTGGCGATGCCATCGTGCGCGTGGACAACATCCGCAACCTGCTGGTGATGGCGGGTTCGCGGGCGCAGGCCGAAGGCTGGCTGGACATGGTGCGGACTTTCGACGTGAACCTGCTTGAAGGTATGTCCGTAGGCGTCTTTCCCCTCAAATATGTCTCCATCCAGGAAGTCAGTGCGGCGCTGCAGGTCATGAATGGTGGAGGCGCTGGCGGTGCCGCAGTTCCTGGGGCGCCCGGCGCTGTCGGTGGATCAGTCCGGCCGGGTGCGGCCGTTGGCGCAGCTGCGGCGGCCAGCGCAGGCGCGGTGACATCGCTGAGCGAGGGCAACCCCATGTTCGGCGCGCTGCGCATCATCCCCATCGAGCGTCTCAACAGCGTGATCGTCATCACGCCCCGGGCGGCCTATCTGGACGAGGCGCGGCGCTGGCTGGCCAAGCTGGACCAGCCGGGCTCCGGAGGCTCGCAGCCGCAACTGAACATCTATCGCGTGCAGAACGGCAATGCCAAGCATCTGGCCGGCGTGCTGGCCGGCATCTTCGGTGGCTCTGCGGGCGGCAGTACGGCCAACAGCGGTGTGGCTCCCGGGTTGGGAACCTCGACTTCAGGGACCTCGGCTTTCGGGAACAACAGCTTTGGTAACAGCGGTTTTGGCAATAGCGGTTTTGGCAATAGCGGTTTCGGAAGCAGTGGTTTCGGAGGAGGCGGCTTCGGGAGTAGCGGCTTCGGAGGCAGTGGTTTCGGAGGTGGCGGCTTCGGAAGTGGCGGTTTTGGCAATAGTGGCTTTGGATCGAACTCCGGGCAACGCTTCGGTTCCACGACATCCGGGGTTGGCAATCAGGCGGGAACGGGTCAAGGCATGGTCAGCGCCAATCTGGGCAGCGTGCGCGTCATGGCGGATGAGCTCAACAATTCCGTGCTGGTCTGGGGTACGCCGGCAGAGTTTGAACGCATCGAGGCCTCGCTCAAGAAGCTGGATCTGCCGCCGACACAGGTGCTGATCGAGGCCAGCATCGTGGAAGTAACGCTCAATGACTCGCTGCAGTATGGCCTGCAGTGGGCCTTCACTGGCGATGTGGGCAACAAGGGGTACAGCGGCGCTGGAGGTTTGCTGGGCGCATCAACTACCGGTACCGTTGGCGCCTCGAACATGGATACGACGACCGGCGCGCTGGGTGGGACGGGGTTGTTGGGTGCCGTTGCTCAGGGCGCTGGCTTCAATTACACGCTCAAGAACTCACTTGGCAATATCAAGGCCGTGCTTACGGCCTTGGCAAATAAGACGCAGGTCAAGGTGGTGGCCAGCCCTACCTTGATGGTGCTTGACAACCATATGGCTGCAATCACCGTTGGGGCGCAGCAACCCTATCAAGCCGGCACCGCGGTGGTTGGTACTTCGGGAACGCCCATCAGTAACTATGCATACAAGGATACCGGGGTGAGCCTGCAAGTCGTTCCCTCGGTCAATGCGGGTAATCTGGTCACCATGACAGTCAATCAGTCAGTGACCGACGTGGGCGGTAAGGATGACATTACGCAGCAGCGGGCGTTCTTGCAACGTCAGATTTCAAGCCGTGTGGCGGTTCGGTCGGGCGAGTCCATCGTCATGGGTGGCCTGATACAGGAGAATTCCAGTACGGGCCGTGCCGGCATTCCCTATCTGTATGACTTGCCTGTTGTCGGCAATCTTTTTGGTACCACCAACAACTCCGGCGCCCGTACCGAACTCATCGTCATCATCACCCCGCGCGTGGTGCGTACCGACATCGACGTGCGCGAGGTCAGCGACGACCTGCGCGAGCAGATGCGTTCCCTGGCTCCGCTGCTCAAATCACCATCCTCGGGGCGCGCAGCGTCCGACGAGTCCTTCCCTGCGCCATCCAAGGCCTCTGTAGAAGTGGGTCCTCTGGCGCCCGCCTCGCGCTGAACTTGCTGGCATGGCGGAACGTTCGAACCCTACTCGCCTCGAAACTTCTTTTGTAGAGGAAAAAAACCATATGAGCAACAAGATCATCAATCTGTCGCCATCACGGCGCTCCCCTTGGCTGACCTGGGGTGTGGGGGTGGCCTGCGCCGCGCTGCTGGCAGGCTGCGCCACCATGGGCGATGGCGGAAAGACGCCCGAGGACATCGTGAACGCCCGCTCGGCGGCCTACCTCAAGGCACGGCAGAGCGGCGATGTGGACAAGGCTTACACCTATCTGACCCCTACCTACCGCGCGCTCAAGAACAAGGAGCGCTTCCGTCTGGAAAACGGGGCAGCCACCGTGCTCAAGGGCGGTGAGCTGCTGTCTACCACCTGCGTGCCCGAGCGCTGCGTGGTACGCCGCAACTTCACGACCATAGTACCCACCATGCCTGGCGTGGATGTACCCATCAGTATCACCGAAGCCTGGGTGGTCGAAGATGGCCAGTGGTGGCTGTTCCTGGAATAAGTTCAGGCGCCATTGTGTGAAGTGGTAGATTGAAGGGATAATTCGCCGTCCCTGCGGTAGTGCATGTCGGACAAGTGTTGTTTTTTTCGCAAAGCAGCGCTTGCAAGCCCCCAGAAAGCCATATGGCGGCGTAACCGGCTGTGCTACGATTCCTCGGCGATCAATCGTGGTGGTTGCAACTACCTTATCTTTTTTACTGGAGATAGTTCTTATGAAGAAAAATGTTCTGGCCCTGAGCATTGCTGCCATGGTTGGTGGCCTGGGCTTTGCAGGCGTGGCTTCGGCCGGTATCATCCAAGGCACTGCCACTCCTACGGCAACGACCCTGGGCGCTACCAACGCGGCTGGCTTCCAGCTGAGCGAAGGCGGCACGGGCCACAACCTGGTGGTGCCTTACTTCAGCGCGCAGAACGGCAACATGACCGTTCTGCACCTGGTGAACACCGACACCCAAAACGGCAAGGCCGTCAAGGTGCGTTTCCGCGGCGCCGCCAACTCTGACGACCTGATGGACTTCCAAGTCTTCCTGTCGCCCCAAGACGTGTTCACTGCTGCCGTGACGCAAGGCGCCAATGGCGTTCTGCAACTGGTCAGCTCGGACAACACCTGCACGCTGCCCCGCCTGAACTCTGCTCCTCTGCAAGCCACTCCCGATGGCGCAAAGGCTGCTAACGCAGTCGGCTTCTTCAACGGCACCACTGCCCGCCTGAACCCCAAGCTGTCGGCTGACGCCCTGGCTTCCGGTTCGCGTGAAGGTTATGTTGAAATCTTCAACATGGCTGACATCCCGAGCGCTGCTGTCTACAACGGCAACAACACGCAGTCGAACCTGTACAAGACGATCAAGCACAACGCTGCTGGCGTGGCTGCTTGCGACAGCACCGTGCTGAACCCCGCTGTGCTGACCACGGACTATGACGGCGCCGCTGCTGAAGCGAATGCTGCACGCGTTGGCCTGGCTACTCCGACCACCGGTCTGATGGGTGACTGGTACATCATGAACGTGCCGCAAACGACGACCTTCTCGGGCGCCGCTACGGCTCTGACCGCTGTGACCGCTGGCGCTACGCCCGTGGCCGCTCGCGGCAACTTCGTGCTGTTCCCCCAGCGCGCTACCGCTGTGACGGCTGCTGTGGCCAACAATGCCACGGCTGACCCGCTGTTCCGTACGGTTGACGTCGGTCTGGCTAAGGATGCTGCTGGTGCTGTGTCCGGTGGCACGTTCACGAACCCCGTGATCCGCGCAGGCCAATACGACCTGCCCGACATGTCCACGCCTTACTTCGTTGCACCTTCGACTACGGCTCCTCTGGATCAAGCCCAGGCCCTGTCGCAACAGCTGGCTGTGGGTAGCGTGATCAACCAGTACGCCAACGACACCAGCATCTCCGGCAAGACCGACTGGGTGTTCTCCATGCCCACCCGTCGCTACAGCGTGGCACTGAACTACAACGGCGCAGGCACCACGCCCGCTGCCCGCGTGTTCACGGCTAACATCCTGGGTGCTGGCACCACGGCCTTCTTCCACGACGGCAACACCGAAGTGACCGCTGCTACTGGCGACGCTCGCATCTGCGTGACCGCCGACGGCCAGTCCTTCTACGGCCGTGAAGAACAGTTCCGTGAAGACGGTGCCGTTCTGTCGCCCGGTCAAGTCGCTCAAGTTCGCTTCTGCGGCGAAACCAGCGTGCTGAGCTTCGCCGACACCGGCAACTCCGTGCTGGGTGCTTCGGTTGCCCGTCAAGACACCGGTGCTTCCGCCTTCATGCGCGGCTGGGCCAACGCCAACGTGAACAACGGTGGCAACGGTCTGCCTATCCTGGGCGCTTCTTTCCAGAAGCTGACCAACCCCAGCGCTGGCGCTGGCTTCTCGGGCACCTACGGCATCACCTGGCCCCACCGCTCGACCGCCCCTGTGGCTCCCTAATAGATTGTTTGCGTAAGCAGGCAACTTAGGAACTAAGTGGCACTCTAAAAAAGCGGGACGCAAGTCCCGCTTTTTTTATTTGTATCGATGACATCCGACGCAACATGCAATTGACCAAGACTGCTTTTTCTTCCCTGTCACGCAACTCCGTGGCGCTGGCCCTTGCTGCTGGCTATCTGCTGGGCGCTACGGCCCAGGCTGATCAAGCTGCGGCACTGATGGACGGTCCTGCCCGGATCACCGCCGCCGATGTGAATGCCGACGCACAGCGCATGCCCGAGATGCTGCGCAACCAGGTGCTCAGTGATCCGAAGAAGGTGGAGCAGGTCGTCTCCAACCTGTATGTGCGCCGCGCCCTGGCTGACGAGGCGCAGAACATGGAATTTGCCAAGCAGGCCGATGTGCAGGCCGCCTTGCGCCTGGCACGCGACAAGGTGTTGTCGGATGCATGGCTGCAGCACATGCAGACCAAGCATCGCCTTTCGGACCAGTTGGCCGAAGCACAGGCCCGCAATGTGTACAACGCCAAGCCCGTCCGCTTCGAGCAGTTTGAGCAGGTCCAGGTGCGCCACATCCTGGTGGCTGGCGACACCCCGGAAGCCAAGGCCAAGGCCGAAGAACTTCTGACCCAGCTCAAGGCGGGCGCTGATTTCGCCGAGCTGGCCAAGACCAATTCGGACGACAAGGGCAGTGCTGCCAAGGGAGGCGATCTGGGCTACTTCGAAAGCGGCCGCATGGTGCCCGAGTTCGATCAGGCCGCCTTCGCGCTCGACAAGCCCGGCGCGCTGAGCGATCTGGTGAAGACCAAATTTGGCTACCACATCCTGCGCCTGGAAGCGCGTCGCCCGGCCGGTGTACAGCCTTATGCCGAAGTGCGGGAACAGTTGCTGACTGAGGTGCGCAACAAGGCGGTACAGGAAGCGATTGACCTGGAAGCCGAAAAGCTGCGCAGCCAGGGCAAGTTGAATGCGGATGCGATTCGCGCCTTCAGCGAAGGCGTCAAAAAGCCCTGACCTGTTTGCTGCGCAGGGCCGCCTAGCGGCTTGAGCAGATGGGATCAGCAAGGTCCAGATACCGGTCTGGACCTTGCTGCACGTTGCTTGCCTTAGAGGTCAAGCTGCAAAAACTGACAATCTTTGCGCAAGCCGTCCATGTCGCACTGACACATGGCGTGTGTAATGCGCGAAAATCGCAGGTTTGGCATGAATGAAGTGCTGCGCCACCGTTTCTGGGGCGCGGCGCTTTTTGCTTTACAACGCATGTACTCTTTACTCGGCGAATGCCGCGCGCTGTGGCAGGCCCGCAGCCTGCTGTGGGTGATGACCCGGCGCGAGGTGGCGGCTCGCCACGCAGGCACGGCCGCTGGCGTGCTCTGGCCCTATCTGCAGCCGCTGCTCACGGTGGCTGCCTACTATCTTGTGTTTGATGTGGTGTTCTCCATGCGCCTGGGGGACAACGCGCCTACGCATGCCGTGGGTGCGTTTCTGGTAGTGGGCGCCTTGCCCTGGATGGCATTCTGCGACGCCACGTCGCGCGGCATGAACAGTCTTGTCGAGGCGGGCGGCATCCTGCAGAAGAATCCTTTGCCACCTGTGCTCTTCCCCCTGCGGGCCGTCTTGGCCAGCAGCGTGATCTTCGGGCCGCTGCTCGTGTTGGTGGCTTTGGCCTATCTGCCGCAGCACGGATTGAACACATCGATGCTGGCCTTGGTGCCGCTGTTGCTGGGTCAATTGCTGCTGTGCGCACTGCTGGCCTATGCACTGGCCATCCTGACGGCGGCACTGCGTGACGTAGGCCAGCTGGTGACCTTCCTTTTGTCGGTGGGGATTTATCTGTCGCCCATTCTGTTTCCCTTGGCCTTGTTTCCTGAGCGGTGGCGCTGGGTGCTCTGGGCCAACCCCATGACGGCGCTGGTGCTGGGTTACCAGAACGTGTTGCTTCAGGGATTGTGGCCGCAGGCCTCCGTGTGGGTGGCGCTTGTTGCATGGCTTTTGGTGCTGGCCGTGCTGCTCAACGGCCTGGTGCGGCGCAGCCGCGATCAATTGGTGGACTGGCTATGAACGCCAAGCATGTCGAGCTGCCCGAAGATCTGGTCCTGCGCGTGCGTGACCTGGGCAAGGAATACAAGCTGTACCCGTCGCCGCGTGCACGGTTCAGGGCGCTGCTGACGGGCGCTGCCACGCACCGCAGCCATTGGGCGCTGCGTGATGTGTCGTTCGAACTGCACCGTGGCCAGTGCATTGGCGTGATCGGCGATAACGGTGCGGGCAAGAGCTCGCTGCTGAAGCTGCTGGCAGGCACCTTGCAGCCCAGTTGCGGAACGATCGAGCGGGTGGGCCGGGTGACGGCCATCCTTGAGTTGGGCGCGGGCTTCCATCCTGATTTCAGCGGCCGGGACAATCTGTATTTCGGCGGCAGCCTGATCGGCATCAGTCCCGAACGCATGCGCGAGCTGGAGCCTGAGATTGCTGCCTTTGCAGAGCTGGGCGAGGCGATGGAGCGCCCGGTCAAGACCTATTCGTCAGGCATGACCGTTCGGTTGGCGTTTGCGTTGGTGACGGCGGTGCAGCCGGATGTGCTGATCATCGACGAGGCTCTTGCCGTGGGCGACCAGCATTTCCAGAAGAAGTGCATAGAGCGCATCATGGCATTCCGCAACAGCGGCTGCACCATCCTGTTCTGCTCCCACAGTCCATATCACATTCGCCATCTCTGTGATGCTGCGCTGTGGCTGCGCGGTGGGCAGGTGGCACAGTTCGGCGATACCGAGCCGGTGCTGGCCGCCTACGATCTGCATACCCGCGAACGCCAGGAGCGTGAGCAGCTGGCACTGGAGGGCGCGGTCGTGCCGCGGGTGCCGGGCCATGAGGAGGAAAAGGCACGCGAGGCCACGGCGCCTCCTGCAAGCCCCGTGGCTGCGGTGGACAGCGGCACGGCCTGCATCCTGTCGGTGGATGTGAAGGACCTTGCGGAGCCCGTGGGCGACCAACCTGGACTGCTGCAGAGCCAGGATCTGGTGGTTACCATCACGGCGCGAGGACGTGGCAATGAGCGGCCCCACATAGGCTTCATGATCGAGCAATCCAAAGGCGTGGGAATCACCTCGCTGGCCACCCACGAAGACAATGCGTTCCCGCGTCAACTGCCGGATGGAACCTGGCAGACGGTGCTGACCTTTCCCGAGCTGCCTTTGCACAGCGGGGACTATGTGATCAGTGCCTTCCTGTTCGATGAGACGGGATTGGCTGTCTACGATGAATGGTTTCAGTTTCTGCACCTTCGCTTCATCTTTCCGAAGCCACTGCCGGGGCTGGTGCGCCTGCCCCATCACTGGAGTTGAAGCATGGCGCAGGCACAGGACGGATTGCCGCAGGCGGCGGTGGCAGAGGGCGCTGCGAAGGGGGGCACTAAAAGCGGTGTGGATCCGCGTCTGAGCTTGCTCAAGGTGTTGGCATCCTTCGCCGTGATCATGGTGCACACGGCGGTGCTGCGGGTCTCCCATGTGGATGCGCACAGCCTGGGCTGGTGGGTGGCCAATGTGGGCGATGCGGCAGGGCGTTTTGGCAGTTCGATGTTCGTGATGGTCGGGGGCGCCGTATTGCTGGCGCGTCCCGCCGAGCGTGATCCCTGGGGGTTTGTGGGCCAGCGACTGTCCCGCTTGCTGCCCGCGCTGCTGTTCTGGTCGGTGTTCTATTTCACCTGGCGTGAATGGATGTGGGGCGGCATCACCTGGCCCGGTATCGTGCAGGATGTCGTGCTGGGCAGCCCCTGGTACCACCTGTGGTTCATGTACATGATGCTGGGCCTGTATCTGATGATGCCAGCCATGCGTTACGCGGTCCTGGGCGTGGGGGAGGGGCCAGGCTGGCGTCACCTTTTGGTGGTGGCGGCAGGAATGACCTGGTTTGCCTCCATCGCGCAGACACTGCAAAAGACATCGCATGCCAGCTTCATTGGCCTTGCTCCCTTGTTTGTTGTCTATTTCCTGGGTGGCTACTATCTGCTGCGGCGTCCGGTGCGCGTTGCCACTTGGCAGCTTGTGGCCGGTGTAGTGCTGGCTGTTGCGGGCATGGCGGTTGGCGTGGCGGTGGCCTATTCGGTGCTCAAGGATTGGGCCTTCGTGCTTTTCTACAGCAACCGCAGCCCCTTTGCGATGCTGCTGACTTTCTCGGTGTTTTTGCTGGCATTGCGCCTGCCGCCTCAAGCCGTGCCAGCCTGGGTCAACCACCTGGGCAAGGCGACCCTGGGCATCTATGCCATCCACCCATTCTGGATCGACATGCTGGCGCGCTGGGGCTATGGCCTGCCGCAGGCAGGCGGATACTGGCCAGTACTGACGCTGGTGGTGTTTGCCTTGTCTGCCCTGACCTCGCTGACTCTTTTTTCGATTCCCGGGTTGAGGCGCCTGGTGAGCTGAGGTCGGCGGCAAAGCCAATCTCTCGCAATTTTTGATATACCGATGAATACAACGAATTCTTCCCCCGCGATAACCAGTGAAGGACAGCGACTGTTGCTCGAGGCACAGCAATTGTTGGTGCAAGGAGACTTGGCAGGTGCTGCCCAGGTCCTGGTGCGGGCCCGCAGCGAGCGCGATACGCTGCTTCAGGCGCATGAACTGATTGAGGCCCATGGCCTTGTGGGCTCGTTCTCCAACATCATGGGGCTGGAGTGCCGGATTTCGCCCCAGGACGATATCTTCGGGTTTTTCTGCGGCCACCCTTCCAGCCTGAATCCCCTGCGCGACTACTTCGCCGACGGTTGGCGCACGCTGTCGGAGCTGATGCTGCTGCTGGAGGCTGTGGACAAGCCTTTGCTGCGCACGGCCAGCGTCCTGGAGTTCGCGAGTGGTCACGGCCGCTTTACGCGGCACCTGGTCAAGGCGCTGGGGGCGGAACGGGTCACGGTCTCGGACATCGTGGTCGATGCTGTGGATTTTTCGCAGCAGACCTTCGGCGTGAAGGGCTTTGCGTCGGCCAGCGTGCCGGAGCAGGTACGCTGGCCGCAGCAGTACGAACTGGTGTTCGTGCTCTCGCTGTTCAGCCATCTGCCGCGCTCGACCTGGACGCGCTGGCTGCAGGTGTTGCGCGATGCGGTGGCTCCTGGCGGGTTGCTGGTTTTCAGCACGCACGGCATGAAGGCCGCAGATTTCGACAGCGTGAAGCTGGATGACGAGGGATTTTTCTTTGCCCCGTCAAGCGAGTCGAATGCCATCGATGCCAATGAGTATGGAACGGCGTTCACTTCCGAGCGATTCGTCCTGGACCGCATTGCCGAAACCTGGGGGGGCGATGCACTGCGTCACCGATCACTTGTGCATTTCTGGAACCACCAGGATGCCTATGTGCTGCAGCGGCTGTAAGCGCTGGCAGGACTGTATATAGAACAAAGAGGACGATTGCATGAGTTGGATGTTGCGCTTGCAGGAGAGGCTGTTGGGCCTGGCGCCATGGGATGCCGGCAAGATCACCGATGAGTGGTTTCGTGCGCATTTCAACTATGCAGCGGATCTGGCCCATGACTGGCTGGGACAGTCATTGGATTTGTCCAAGGCCAGGTTGCTGAATTTCGGTTGCGGCGATGGCATCACCGATCTGGCTTTGGTGCTGCGCCATGGCGCAACCTCCATCCATGGCATCGATATCCGCCAGGAGTACGCCAAGCTGCCGCGCATTGCACGCGAGCAGTTGGGCATGTCGCGTATTCCCGCTGCGCTGAGCTTCGAGACCATCGAACCGAATTCGCCATTGGCCGGCCGGCATGCGAACTATGACGGATTGCTCAGCTGGTCCACCTTCGAGCATGTGCAGCGCGACAAGGTGCTGCCGATCCTGTCCGACCTGTATGCCTGCCTGCGCCCGGGAGGCGTGTTCTTCCTGCAGATCGAGCCCTTGTTTCATTCTCCCTGGGGCTCGCACCTGCGCCGCTACGACGATGTGCCCTGGCACCACTTGCTGGCGTCGGAGGAGGAGTTGTGGAGCATCATCGAAAAGCATGAAGGTCCGCTGGACGCCGCCGAGGTGGACTTCGGCTTTGCCGATTTCGGTGTCGATGGCTACAAGCGCTTTGTCTTCAAGGAGTATCAGGCGCTGAACCGGTTGACGGCAGACGAACTGGTCGATATCGCTCGTCAGGCCGGCTTTGAGGTGTTGCGTGAGGAGCGGCGCCAGGTGGACATGGCCATTCCCGAGGCGCTGGTGGGGCGCTATCCCGAGGAGTGGCTGCGCAACAACGAGATTTTGCTGTTGTTGGGCAAGAGCTGAGCTCGCGATGAGTGCTCCTGGCCTCACGGCGCGGCCTGCGCATCACAATGGCTTCGATGTGTTGCGCATGGCAGCAGCGTCTGCCGTGATATTCAGCCATCACTTCCACATCACGGGCACCAAGCCTCCCGGGTGGCTGCACGCAGATATGGTGGGCGGAGTGGCCGTGATGACCTTTTTCAGCATCAGCGGCTTTCTTGTCACATTGAGCTGGTTGCGCGATCCTCGGGTTCTGGCATTCGTTTTCAAGAGGCTGCTGCGACTTTGGCCAGGCATGCTTGTCGCCGTCTTGTTGGGCGTATTTCTGTTCGGTCCCATCTTCACGTCGTTGCCACTGGGCGAATTCCTGATTCATCCGGAAACGCTGGCGCATTGGCGCAATCTCTTGCTGGTCAAGGCCTATGTCGTGATGCCTGGGGTGTTCCCTGCAAATCCACTGGCAGGACTGATGAATGGCCCCTTATGGACGATTCCCTTGGAGCTGTTGTGCTACGCCGTCCTTGTGGGTGCTGGCGCCCTGGGGGTTTTCCGTTGGAGGCCATTGGCATGTACCTTGCTTCTGGCCTATCTGGCCTTCTTTTTGGCAATGAGAAACGCGGACCTGACAGGGTCAATGCGGCATTGGTTTGAGTATCCTGCCTACTTTGCCTTCGGCAGCCTGCTTGCCTTGTGGCAACAGCGGTTTGCTGAGCACGGCGGTGTGATGGTGCTGGTACTGCTGCCGTTGTCTGCCGTGCTGTTCTTCGGGTTGACGCTTCAGCATACGGCGGGGCTGCTGCTGCTTCCCCCGCTTCTGGTCTATCTTGGATCTTTGCGCGCCCCTGTCTTTTCCTGGCTGCACCGGGCAGGAGATCCTTCATATGGCATCTATGTATTGGGATGCCCGATACAGCAGGCAGTGCAGGCGACGTGGCCACACTTGCCGTTTGCCTGGAGCCTTCTGGCCGCGCTCATGCTGGCGTTGGTTGCTGGTTATGCCTCCTGGCATCTGGTGGAGGCTCCCGCCTTGCGTTTCAAACGTCTGGCACATCGTTTTTGAGTTTGGCAGGGGGTTAATGCTGCATGGAGAATTCCCAAAGCATCGGCAACCGCTTTGATCTACTGCGCCTTGCGGCGGCTCTGGCCGTCTTCGCCGCGCACGGAGATTTTCTGTATCGACTCCATCTGCCCGTGCCATTTCCGGGGCATAGCCTCGGGTCGTTGGCGGTTTATGTGTTTTTCTTTATCAGCGGCTATCTGGTTTGCGAGAGCTGGACGCGGGCACCCATGTGGCGCGCCTTTTGGCTGAAGCGCTTGATGCGCATCTTCCCGGGTCTGGCAGTGGCTGTCACTTTTTCGGTTTTTGTGCTGGGCTGGGCCGTCACCACGATGCCGTCCACTGAATACTGGGCCGCGCGAGGAACCTGGAACAACTTCCTGAACAATGTGATGGGCTTGGCGACCGTCCAGACCCTGCCAGGTGTGTTCGAGTCAAATCCGTTTGCGCGTGCAGTCAATGGTTCGCTGTGGACCATACGCTACGAGCTTTTCATGTACCTGCTGCTGGCATCGCTGGCATGGTTTGCCAGTGGACGCCGCTGGATTTACCCCCTGTCGGCTTTCCTGCTGGCGATTGCGTGGCAGCTTGCCCGCAGCGGAGGGTGGGATGAAGCCTTGGCAGCCACAGGTGGTCCGGTGGCCGAGTTGTTCAGATGGCGGGATTTCTGTGGCTTTGGCGTGCCGTTTTTTCTGGGCAGCACGATGGCAGCCTACCGCGTCCGTCCCCGTGCATGGATGGCTGCAATTGCATTGGGCGCCATCGTATGCGCATTGCTGACTGACGCTGCGCTTTGGCGGCAGGTTGCCGTTTGGGCTCTGATTGCCTGCGGGACGTTCTATGTGGCCTTCGTGGGCAATCCGAAGGCTGGCAGCCGTTGGCGTGTAGATTTGTCCTATGGCGTATACATCTACGCTTTCCCTGTGCAGCAAGCCGTCGTTGAACTGTGTCTGCGCAGGGTGTGGCCGCTGTGGGTCAGCTTGCTGGTGTCTCTGGGACTGATCCTGGCGTTGGCCCTGCTGTCCTGGCATTGTGTTGAGCACCCCTGCATTCAGGCGGCCAAGCGTTGGTTGAAGCGCTGGCCTGCCATTGGAGGGGCACAGCCTAGGCCTGCAGCCAATTCTTGACCCGGCGTTGCCAGTGCGCGGGAATGCGCCTGGCCACGCCGCGCAGGATGGGTAGCGAGCGCAGATGGGCCAGCAGGATCAAGGCCCCAGATCTTGCCGCATGGTCCTGGCGTTGCAGGCGATGTGTGGCCAGGAAGGCCGCATCCAGCGGCTGGAGCATGGCCCGATCGCGCGGCTGCAGCCCCTGGAGATAAGCGTCGCCATAGAAAGTGGCTCCCGGCTGGGCGGCCGCACTCCCTGCTGCGGTGGGTTGCTGCGGTGGCTGCCCTTCAATGAAGTGGCGTTCGCGTATTTGCGCGAAGAAGTCCAGCCATTGGGCGGCGCTGGCGTCCCAGGGCATGACCCAGGACCAGTCGCGGCCCGCCAGCCTTTCGGGGAAGGCTCCTATGTCGGGCGCGACGATCGGCAGCCCGGCGGCCAGGCAGGCGCTCAGGGTGTAGCTGTAGGTCTCCGGCCATTGGGCGGGGAACCAGGCCAGGTCGGGCTGCAACCACTGCAGCAGAGCAGGCAGTTCTTCTTCCTTGTAGCCGCCGTGCACGGTCAGGCGTGCGCGGGGCTGGGTCTGCAGGCTGCGGTAGGCATAGCCGAGCAGATGGAACTCCACCGGGGTGCCACGCTTGGCGGCCTCCTGTGCCACGGCTTCCAGTACGTCGGCGCCCTTGATGGCGCTCATGGCTCCCAGTACGACGATCTTGAGCGGGGCAGTGGCGGCCAGCGGGTGTGCCACCGGGGCCGGCAGCTGTGCCGGCAGGTCGGTGTGGGCAACCGCCTGGACGCGGGCACCGGGCACGAAACCGGCGATCCGGCTGGCCGTGTCCTGGCTGGGGGCCAGCACATGGCGCGCGTTGTTCAGCAGCAGCGCATTGCGGTGGCGCCACTGGGCCACGGTGCCGGCATAGGGGGCTGTGTCCGTGGGTTCGCAGCAGCCGCACTCGCCCGCACGGAGCGGCACAACGTAGCGGTTGTCGATGCCGGTCAGCGAGATGTTCTTGCAGTAGGTATAGAAATCATGGGCCGTGAAGTCATGGGCCGCACCCAGACGGGCGGGAAGGTCCAGGATGGCTTCGCTGTGGCCCAGGAGATGCTGGTAGTGCACGTGCACCACGCCTAGTTGGCGCAGGGCCTGCACCAGCTCCTCCATCTGGTCGTTGATGCGGAAGGCGAGCTCGAATGCCTCCTTCTCCTCGGCACGGCGCAATACCACGGTGCCACCTGCGGCTGGCGAGAGCATGAGGAACAGCGCCTTGCCTTGCAGGAACTGCGCCAGTTCGCGCACATGGCGCACCGTGCCGCCCGCCCGATCGTGGAGCACGGCCAGCACCACGGGCTGCTGCGCTGCCTCGGCCTGCAGGCGTGCCACATCCAGCGCCAGGCGTGCCGTGCGTGCAGGGTCGGCCTGGACGAAGGCCATGACATCGGCTTCGTAGCGCGGATGCAGGCGGCGCAGGGTTTCCATGGCGGCACGTTCGCGCGGGCTCTTGCTTTCGCCGAAGCTCACGCCGCCCGTGTGCAGCACAAAGGTGTCCAGCAGATGCAGGTTGCGCCAGCCAGCGGCTGCGGCACGCTGGCAGAAGTCGTTTTCCTCGCCATAGCCCTTGCCGAAGTGCTCGGTATCGAACAGGCCGACGGCGTTCAGGCTGTCGCGGCGGATGTACATGCAAAAGCCCACGCCGGTCGGCACGTCTACCACCTGGCCGGGATTGGTGCGCGCGCACAGTGCGTCGATGGCGGCCGTATCCATGCCGGGCGGCAGGTCGTTGCCCTCGCAAAAGCGCGGGTAACTGCAGATGGTGGCGTTGTTGGAGAACGGCGTGACGGAGGCGATGCGTGCATCGCCGTAGGCAGCCTGGCGGATGCGGTCCAGCCAGTTATTGGCGACCACGGTGTCGCTGTTGAGCAGCAGCACGTCATGGGCGGTGTTCAGCGCCATGCCTCGGTTGACGGTACCGACGAAGCCGAGGTTCTCCTCGTTCTCCAGCAGGGTGATGCGGGGCTCCTGTGCCGCCTTCTCGCGCAGCCAGGCCGTGACTTCGGGCTCCGGGCTGGCATCGTTGATGACCACCAGTTGCCAGTGCGTGCGGCAGGGGCTGGCCAGAACGGATTCGATGCAGTTGCGTGTGTCGTCCAGGCCGCGGTACACGGGCACGATCACATCGACGGGCTGCTGGGGCATCGGCTGGGGTACGGCTGTATGGAGGACGGGGGCAGGCACTGTCGTGCGGCCCAGCAGGCGGTCAATGCGCATCTTGGCGTGGACGAGGGGGCGCGTGGCCCGGAATACGGTGGAGTTCTCGATGTCGCGCAGGTGCTGCTCCAGGCGCGCGAAGTCCCGCTGTACGCGGGTGGCTTCCTGTTGCCAGATGGCGCGCTCCTTGCTCTGTGACTGGTGGCTGTCTTCCAGGAGGGCATTGCGGTGCTGCAGCCTATGGATCGTAGCGCTGTGCTCTTCCAGTTGCTGGACATCCTGCGCATGCTGCTGCTCAAGCAGCATGCGCTGTGTGTGCCACTGATCCTGCAGATCATTGGCCCGGCTGCGCTCCTGAGCGATCTGTCGTTCAAGCGGCTGCACGGCGCCAGCCAGCGCCAGATAGTCGGCCGACATGGGCCATCCCATCTCGATCTCCAGCGAGGCGCCACGCAGCGCAGCCAGGGTTTCTGCAGGAATGGGCAGTTCGAACCAAGGGTCATCGCCGGTCAGCAGCAGCATCAGCGAGAAGGCGCCTGCCGGATGAAGTCCATTCCACACGAGCTGATGATGCGGGCGTTGCCCCAGCAAGGCGGCGTCCGAATCCTCGGGCAGCCATTGCCAGACGACGGCGCCTTGCGCATCGAGCAAGGCCAGCCGGTGCAGATGTACGAAGCCCGGCCGGTCGGCCAAGTCCAGGCGGAGATGGCTCAGCGAAGTGTTGTGGTCGGGCAGTGCAAAGCGCAATGTCTGACGTGCCTGGCCAATGATGCCGGTGGTGGAGAGCTTGCTCTCTTCCTCATAGCGGCCAGCGCGCGCCATGTAGAGCTGGGCCGTGAACAGCGCATGCCCCTGGGGGTAGTTCAGCGGCGGCTCGATGGGCAGCGCCTGGGCGGCGGGTGCCGCACTGGCGATGAACTGGTAGGCCAGTGCATCCGGCGTGGCCAGCAGGTGGCGGGCAACGGCCGGGGGCAGGCTGTCGTAGGCGACGCGGAATTCCGATTCGGGAAGAGCGCGCTCGATGGTGTCGATGTCATCCACCTGCCAGCCTTGCTCGGCCAGAAAGCGCGACAGCGAGCGCCGCGTGAAAAAGCGCAGGTGGGTGCGGTCCAGCAGGCCTTCTTCGCGGTAGCGGAATTCGCCGTGAAGCAGTTCTGCCACCAGGCCGCTGTAGCCTGCGTTGGGTACGGAGATCAGCAGACGGCCTTCAGGCGTCAGCCGCTTGCGGCAGGCAGCCAGGATGCGCTCGGGCTGGCGCAGGTGCTCGAGCACGTCGGCGCAGACGATGTAGTCATAGCGCGCGTCGCCGAAGAGCTGGTCCAGGTCGCAGTCCTCCAAGTCGGCCACATGGACATGGCGGTAGAAGGGCGCTGCATGGCGTGCCTCTTCCTGGCTCAGGGTGACGCCGTCGCAGACGCATTGCTTGTGCTCGGTGAGGAAGGCGCCCAGCGCGCCGCTGCCGCAGCCCAGATCCAGTATGTGCGCCTGGGCCCGGACATGGCCGGCCAGCACGGACAGCGACGTGCGCTCGTTCAGATCGACGGTGCGCAGGTAGACGTGGGGATCGGGAATGGGTGTGGTCATAGGAAATGAGGTGCCAGGCGCGGTCCGGGCAGGGATCGATCGCCCGTCATATTCATCTGCGCCAGTCGACCGTGGCCGGTCCGCAGAGAGCAGCAGGGCATGCCCACGCCAGGCGCAAAAAATCCCGGAAGTCCGGGCGGCAGATTGTCGCGCATCATAATCCCGGCCACCGCAGTGATTGCATGGCATGGCGGGTTAATGACATTTTGTGCGGCTGTTGCATTTCCTTGCATCACGGCATACCCGCTGACGCCTTCCGGGCGCCTTCCGCTGAATACTCGGAGCCGCCGTTTTTTCGGCGCAGGTATGCGGGTTGGAATTTGAAGATCTGAAGGGCGGCATTGATGGGTTCATCGTTGGTCGTGTCGGTGGTGAGCCACGGACATGGCGCTCATATACAGAGGCTGCTTGAATGCCTGGCATCGGCGCGCCTTGCGCCGATGTCCCGCGTGGTGCTGACGCTCAATATTCCCGAACCGGAGCCCCTGGCTCCAGCGACCGGCTGGCCTTTTGTCCTGGAGATCCGGCGCAATGCGCAACCCCTGGGTTTTGGCTGCAATCACAACCGGGCGCTGGCGAATGCCCGGGAGGCGTTTGTCTGCGTGATCAATCCTGACGTGTACTGGGGAGCGCAGGAAGAGCCGCTGCAAGAGCTTCTGGCGCTGGCGGCCCGGCCGGGATTGGCCCTGGCCTATCCCCCGCAGATCGGCGAAGACGGCACGCTGCAGGATTCCGAGCGGGAGCTGCCATCTTTCTGGAATTTGCTGCGACGCAAGCTGCACGGACGTGTGGAGCAGCGTGTGGAATGGGTCAATGCGGCCTGCCTGGTGCTGGGCCGGGACAGCTGGATGCGGCTGCGTGGGTTTGACGAAGGTTTCTATATGTATTGTGAGGATGTGGATCTGTGCCTTCGCCTGCGGGTGCTGGGCGGAGAGCTTCGGCGCGGTGAGTTACCTGTCGTCCATGCGGGTCAGAGGGCGAGCCGGCGCAGCCTGCGCCATGGCGCATGGCACGTGGCCAGTCTGCTGCGGCTGTGGAGCCGTCCGGCCTACCGCAAGGCCCGAGCCTTGCCACAGGCTGCGCCCTCGCTTCGCAGCCTGAACGGGGAGCCGTCGTGATCTGGATGGCGGTATTGGCCTTCATGGTGTCTTGCACCGGCTGTGCGCTGCTGGTGCGCTGGGCCGGGCGGTCCTCTACGTCCTCTTACGGATATGACAAGCCGCAGCGCTTTCACATCGGCGAGGTACCCCGGCTTGGGGGTGTGCCGATGTACCTCGGACTGGCTGTCTCCTGGGGCGTGGGCACCTGGCTGAGCATGCGCGGAGATCCTTCCTCGCTGCGCATGCAGCTGTGGGTTGTCGTGTGCCTGGCCGCCATGCTGCCGGCCGTGGTCGGCGGCGTCATCGAGGATGTATCGCAGCGCCTGAGCGTGCGTTACCGGCTGGTGCTGACCCTGCTGAGCGCCGTGCTGGCGGTTTTGCTGTGCGGCCTCACCGTGCCCCGGCTCGGCTGGCCCTGGCTGGAACAGGCACTGGGTCCGGCCATGCCCTGGCTGGGCATGGGCCTGGCCGTGCTGGCCCTGACGGGGCTGCCCCATGCCTTCAATATCATCGACGGCTACAACGGGCTGGCCGGCATGGTGGCCACCATCATCTGCCTGGCGCTGGCCCACGTGGCCCTGCAGGTGGGGGACCGGACCCTGGCCGCCATGCTGGTGACGCTGGCCGCCGCCACCTGCGGCTTCCTGGTCTGGAACTACCCGCGCGGCATGATGTTTGCAGGCGATGGCGGGGCCTATGTCTGGGGACTGGCGATTGCCCTGGCCAGCATTGCCCTGGTGCAGCGCAATTCCGCAGTCTCGCCATGGTTTCCCATGCTGCTGCTGATCTATCCGGTCTGGGAGACGGTGTTTTCCATTTACCGCAAGCTGATGCGCGGCATGTCGCCGGGCATGGCGGATGCCCTGCATTTCCACCAGTTGATCTACCGGCGCATCGTGCGCGGCGTGTTCGACGACGATCTGGCACGGCGCATGCTGCGCCGCAACAACCGGACTTCGCCCTACCTGTGGGCCTTCACGCTGCTGACCGTGGTGCCGGCATTGCTGTTCTGGAGCAACACGCCCGTTCTGGTGGGCTTTTGCCTGCTGTTCGTGGTCAGCTATGTGATCGCCTATCTGGCCATCGTGCGCTTCAAGCTGCCGGGCTGGATGCAGAACAATGGATGATGTCCGGGCGCCATGGGCGTTCCGTCATCCGGGCATGCAACACTGCCGCGCAGTTGCGGCACAATGCCCGCCTTGTTGTTGACTACTTCCACGCCCCAGGGCTAGCACCATGAACGATATCCTCTCGATTGCCCCCCGCGACAAGGCCGAAATCCTCGCCCAGGCCCTGCCCTATATCCGCAAGTTCCATGGCAAGACCATGGTCATCAAGTATGGCGGCAACGCCATGACCGATCCGGCCCTGCAGGCCGACTTCGCGGAAGACGTGGTGCTGCTGAAGTTGGTGGGCATGAATCCGGTGGTGGTGCATGGCGGCGGGCCGCAAATCGAGACGGCTCTCAACCGCCTGGGCAAGAAGGGCGAGTTCATCCAGGGCATGCGCGTGACCGACGCGGAAACCATGGAAGTCGTGGAATGGGTGCTGGCCGGCGAGGTGCAGCAGGACATCGTGGGCCTGATCCACCAGGCCGGTGGCAAGGCCGTGGGCCTGACAGGGCGCGATGGTGGCCTGATCCGCGCACGCAAGCTCAAGATGGTCGACAACAAGGATCCGAACATCGAATACGACGTGGGCCAGGTGGGCGATATCGTCTCCATCGACCCCAGCGTGGTGCGCGCGCTGCAGGATGACGCTTTCATCCCCGTGATCAGCCCCATCGGCTTTGGCGAGGAAAACGAGAGCTACAACATCAACGCCGACGTGGTCGCCAGCAAGCTGGCCACCGTGCTGCAGGCCGAAAAGCTCGTGCTGCTGACCAACACCCCCGGCGTGCTGGACAAGGCGGGCAGCCTGCTGACCGACCTCACGGCGCGCGAGATCGACGCCCTGTTCGCCGACGGCACCATCTCGGGCGGCATGCTGCCCAAGATCAGCGGCGCCCTGGATGCCGCCAAGGCGGGAGTCAACGCAGTGCACATCATCGACGGCCGCGTGCCGCATGCCATGCTGCTGGAAATCCTGACCGACCAGGCCTACGGCACCATGATCCGCAGCCATTGAGGCCCGATGGCGCGGACTTTGCGGTTCGCGTTACCATCGCGCATGGCCCGGGCGTGGTCTGACGGCCTGGGCCGGTTTGCTGCAAGCCGCCTTTGGGCGGCTTTTGTTTTTAGGTTTGATATGCGTTTGCTTCTTGTGGAAGACGATGTGATGGTGGCCAGCGGCATCAAGCTGGGGCTGTCCGATGCGGGGTATGCCGTGGACTGGGTCGGCAGTGCCGAGCGCGCCCTGGAGGTGCTGGCCCAGGAAGCCTTCGACCTGGCCGTGATCGACATCGGCCTGCCGGGCATCGACGGGCTGGAACTCACACGCCGCCTGCGCAGCAGCGCCGTCGAGAGCTCGGCCATGCCCGTGCTGATCCTGACGGCGCGCGATGCGCTGCAGGACCGCGTGCAGGGCCTGGACCAGGGCGCCGACGACTACATGGTCAAGCCCTTCGAGCTTCCCGAACTGCTGGCCCGGCTGCGTGCGCTGCTGCGCCGGTCACAGGCAGCCACATCGGCCGTCCTGAGCTTCGGTCCCATCGAGCTGGACACGGCAGGCCGCCGCGCCGGCGCGCGCCAGCCTGCGCAAGACGATGAAAGCGAGGGAAAGCTGCTGCCCATCGACCTGGGTCCGCGCGAATGGACCGTGCTGGAATACCTGCTGATCCACGCGCCCAAGCCCGCCAGCAAGGACAAGCTGCTGCAGGCGCTCACGGGCTGGGACCGCGAGATCACGCCCAATGCGGTCGAGGTCTATGTCTCTCGCCTGCGCAGCAAGCTGGAGCCGCATGGCGTGGCGCTTCGTTCCATCCGTGGCTTCGGCTATCGGCTGGAGCTCTCGCATACCGCCGCCTGATGCGGACATGGCGCATGGCCCCAGGCGCTGACCGCCCATGACGGCCAATCTGCGCCTTCGCCTGCTGGTGCTGCTGGTGGTGCCGCTGACGCTGCTGGCACTGATGGGCGGCTGGTTCGGCTATCGCTCGGCAGACGAAGCCTCCACCCAGCATGACCAGCGCCTTTTGCGCCTGCTGCCTGCGCTGGCCGATTCGGTGCTGGCGCCGTCGATCGCCGAGGGAACGCCGCCCCTGGTGGCGCTGACGCCCGCCATCGAGGACGTCTTGCGCCAGCGCGGCGACGACGTCGGATACGCCATCGGCGACCTGCAGGGCCATGTCGTTGCCGGCGACACCTGGATCCGCTTCGACGTGCCTTCCACGCCGCTGGCCGAGTTCCACAGCCAGGAGCATGACGGCCTGACCTACCGCGTGGCCGTCATGCGCGCCGAAACCTATGGCGCCGGTGAAATGGTGCTGGTGCTGGCCGACGGTGGCGATGTGCGCCAGCAATGGGTACGCCAGTTGCTGCTGCATGTGCTGCTGCCCAGCGTGCTGCTGATCGCGGGTGCCGGCATTGCCATCTACTGGTCGGTCAGCCGGGCTTTCCGGCCGCTTCTGACTCTTACCCAGGCCGTCGAGCGGCGCTCGCCGCGCGACCTCAGTCCCATCTCGGAGCACAGCTCGCCGGCCGAAGTCCGTCCGCTGGTGCGCTCGCTCAATCGCCTGTTTGCACTGGTCAACGCACAGGCCGAAGGCCAGCGGCGCTTTGTGGCCGATGCGGCCCATCAATTGCGCACGCCCCTGGCAGCCTTGCAGGCCCAGGTCGAGGCCTGGGCGCTGAGCGCGCAGGCTGCCCAGGCCGAGGCGAGGCGCAAGGGCACCGAGGCCCAGGTGGTGCTCAGCGTGACGCAGATCGAGCAGTTGCGCGATGCCACGCGGCGCACCTCGCAGCTGGCACGCCAGCTGCTGGCGCTGTCACGTGCCGATGCGCGCAATGCTGAAGTCCAGCCGCTGCAGAAGGTGGACCTCAAGGACCTGTGCGAAAGCATGCTGGAAATGTTCTTCGACCAGGCCAGCGCCAAGGGGCTGGACTTCGGCCTTGACGTTGCTCCGGCCAGTGTCTGGGGCCACAGCTGGCTGCTGCGTGAACTGGTGTCCAACCTCGTGGACAACGCCATCAAGTACACGCCGCCCGGCGGCAGCGTCACGCTGCGCTGCGGCATGTACCATGGCGCGGGGCAGTCTGCGGATGAACCGCAAGGCTGGGCCTTCCTGGAGATCGAGGACGACGGCCCCGGCGTGCCCGAGGCCGAGCGCTCGCAGATCACGCAGCGCTTTTACCGCGCGCAGGGCGCGTCCGGCGATGGAACGGGGCTGGGATTGGCAATTGCCGATGAAATCGCCCTGCTGCACCAGGGTACTCTGGCCTTTGGCGCCGGCACGCAGGGCAAAGGCCTGCTGGTACGCTTGGAGCTTCCACTGCAAATGCCGGCCGTGCTCTCGGAAACAATAGCAGCGCAAGCAACAGGCAAGCGATCCTGACGGTTGCGCTCATGGGGACAGCTTTGTGCGGAGTTGCCGCCGAGGGCTGTGAGAGAATTACTTACAAATAGTTGATCTGCTTATGTCCGAGTCTGAAGTTCTGTCGCCTTTATCCGCTCCTGGCGCTGATGTCGTTTCCGACGAAGCCGCCTCCGCTTCCGCCCCTACGCCTGCGCGCAAACGCCCCAAACCCGGGGAGCGGCGCGAGCAGATCCTGCAGGCGCTTGCGGCCATGCTGGAGAAGCCGGGCGCAGAACGCATCACCACGGCAGCGCTGGCAGCCCATCTGGGCGTCAGCGAGGCAGCCCTGTACCGCCACTTCGCCAGCAAGGCCCAGATGTTCGAAGGACTGATCGAGTTCATCGAGCAATCCGTCTTCACGCTGGTGCAGCAGATCGTCGGGCGGGATGTGCCGGAGGAAGAGCGGCCCGCAGTGGACGGAATGCGCCAGGCCAGCCGCGTGATCTCCCTGGTGCTGCAGTTTGGCGAGCGCAACCCCGGCATGGTGCGCGTCATGGTGGGCGATGCCATCGTCTTCGAGCACGAGCGCCTTCAGGCCCGCATGAACCAGTTCTTCGACCGCATCGAATCCACGCTGCGCCAGTGCCTGCGCCCCGCCGCCGGTGCGCTGGGCTCTTCCGCCCCGACGGTCGATGCACAGGTGGCCGCCAGCGTGCTGACATCGTTCGCGCTGGGCCGCCTGCAGCGCTACGCGCGCTCGGGTTTCCGCCGCCTGCCGACCGAGCATCTGGAAGCCAGCCTGGCCTTGATGGTCTGAACATGGCCCAGCGGACCCCAGGGTCCGCTTTGCAGCAAAGCCACCCGCTTGCGCCGGTGGCTTTTTTTGCGACCAGGCCTTGCTTCGTCGCGGGGGCCGTGCTCAGCCCACGAGATTGCGCCGTCGCCTGGCCGGTGCTGTCACGCCCAGCGCCGCAACGATGCGCCCCACCTGGCCTTCCGTAATCCCATGCTCGGCAGCCAGTTGCCGGGCCGTCTTGTCCGTGGCGTAGTCTGCGGCGATGCGCTGGTTGCGCAGTGCCTGCAGTGCGCGCGCTGCCCTGGGCAGCTGGAAGTGGGGCAGGCCGCCATACTCACGTGCGAGCTGGAGCAAGGCTGGCACGCCGATGGTGGCCGCATAGGGATGCTCGGCTGTGACCTTGTCCGGTGTGGGAATGTAGATGCGCAGTCCACCCCAGCGCTGCACCAGGGCCATCGTGGGCTGCAGCCCGATCAGGCGCTCGAAGTCCTGCAGCAGCGGTGGAAGCAGATCGCTGCAAGTGCCATGGTGCGGGTGCGAGGCGGCTGACGCGGGCGTGTGCATGCCGATGGCGGGAGGCAGGGCAGCAGGCCGAAAGCCCTGGAAGGCAGGTGCCGGATGGTGTTCGGAATGCATTTTGGCTGTACGCTCTTGGTTCAAAAGGAAACGGTTCAATTTGAACCATATTCTTGGTCCATAACGAACCACTGTCAAGATTCGCCATGACTGCAAAACCTGTGACTGATGCGCTTACATCCAACGTTGATGAGGTACTGGCGCGCATGGCTGAAGCCTTGGGCCCCGACTGGATGGCGGGCATGGAGGTTCAGCCTGAAACGGTGCGGACCTGGCGCAAGCGCGGGGAAGTGCCAGCACGGCAACTGCTGCGGGCCTCGCAGCGAGCGGGCCGGCCGCTGGAGTATTTCAACGGCACGGGCGCGGCTAAGCCTGTCGCTCGGCATGGTGGGGCGGCCGAAGACGAGTTCACGCAGATCGAGATGCTCGATGCGCACGTCAGCGCAGGGCATGGGGCCGTCAACGGCCCCGACGAGGTGATAGGCCGCTTCGCCTTCCGTTCGTCCTGGCTGCAGTCCAAAGGACTGGGCAGGCACAACGCCAAGATCGTGCGTGCCCGTGGAAGATCCATGGCGGACCGCATCAACGATGGCGACATCCTGCTGGTCAACACCTCGGTCGATACGCTGACCCAGGATGGTGTCTATGTGATCGAGCTGGAGGGTGAGAACTACGTCAAGCTGCTGGAGCGCGACTTCAGCACGGGCGGTGTGCGTATCGTCAGCTACAACCCCGCCTATCCGCCCCAGGTTCTGGAAGGCGAAGCGGCCAACCGGCTGCGCATCTGCGGCCGGGTTCTCTGGCACGGCGGAGAACTCTAGCCCCCGGGCCGCGCCGCCCGGCATCGCTCCAGAGACTTTGCCGCAGGCCTGAGGCCAGCCTGCGCGCTTCCGTCTTCTCCCTGCCTTTCTCGTCCTCCTCTTTCGTGCGTCTGTGCCTGCCCGAGCGGCAGGACGTTTGCGCTTGCCTGGCCGTTGGGATGTGCCGGGCCAAGGCACATGTGCCTGGCATCCAGATCTGCTGCGCCTGAGAAGGCGCGCTCCTGTGGACGCTGAAATCGGGCCTGCATATGCAGGCCTTATTCATTTTTGCCTACCTCGGCACAGTCACTCCATCGCAACGACGCATCTTTTTCTGCGTCTCCCACGGAGTGACCCATGTACGCCATCGCACAACTGTTCCTGCTCTTTGCCGCCCATCTGCGGCCCATCGTGGCCGAGGCTGCGGCGAGCGTGGCAGCGGCCTTTCCGGTGCTGCGCCCATGAATGCCCTGGCCCAGCATCGCAACGCCATCGTGGCCATCCTGGCCTCGGTGCCGCAGATCGGCGTTGTGCAGGACCGCGAACGCCATGCCGCCAGCGATGCCGAGCTGGCCGCCCTGTTCACGTATACGCCGCCTGCAGCAGGCACGGCCCATGTCCGCGGCTGGTGGCTGCGCAGAAGCAGCACGGCCGAGCACGGCAGCAGCACGGCCCGCACGGTAAGCGTGCACCAGTGGACGCTGCATGGCTACCTGGCCATCGCCGACGCCCAGGCCAGCGAGTTGCTGCTGGACGACCTGGTCGAGCAGTTCCGCGCCCTGGTGCGAGCCGATCCGACCTTGGGTGGCGTTTGCCAGCCCGGTCCCCTGGCAGGCAGCGACGACAGCACCGATGGCGTGCAGGTCATGCGTGCCGAGCCTGTGGATTTCGCGGGAGTGCGTTGCCACTCCGTTGTCCTGCAACTCAGAACCTGGAGCTACCTGTGACCTGCACACCACCGAACCGGGCCTAGACCGGATACCCGCAACTTTCCCGCAACCCCTGTGGTCTGCGGCGCTGGAGAACGGCGCCAAAGGCCGCGAAACCTCTCCTCATCTCTTCAAAGGATTTTCCAAATGGCAGCAAAGATCATGCGCAAGATGGCCCTCCTGGCCCTGGTTGAAACTGTTGTCGGCACGGCCGTCGTACCGCTGGCGGCCAATGCCATGCTGGTCAGCGACGTGACCCTCACCCCCATCGAGGGCGACGTGGTCGAGCGCAATAACATCCGTCCCTTCTTCGGCTCCAGCGGCAGCACCCTGGTCACCGAATACCAGAAGGTGGCGTTCTCCGTGGAATTCGCGGGTGTGGCCGCAGCGGGCGAGCGTCCCGGCGTGACCGACCTGTTGCGTGCGTGCGCCGCCAGCGCCAGCACCGAGACTGGCGTGAAGACGGTCTTCTCTCCCGTGACCGACGGCATCCAGAGCGTGACCATCTACGGCAACGTGGACGGCACCCTCTACAAGATGCATGGTGCACGCGGCGAGGTGGAGTTCAGCACCGATGCCAAGGCCATTCCCAAGTGGAAGTTCGAGTTCACGGGCTCCTTCGTCCCCGCCGTGGATGAGGCCCTGCCGGCAGTGGACTACAGCGACTTCGTCGCTCCCCTGGGCGTCAACAAGACCAACACCCAACTGACCCTCGACGGCCTGGCGGTGGCCTGCAGCGCCTTCAGCTTCAAGTGCGGCAACCAGGTGGTCAAGCGCGACCTGATGAACGTGGACACCGTGGAAATCACGGACCGCAAGTCCACGGGCAGCGTCACCTTCGAGAACACCAGCGTGGCCACCAAGGACTGGATCGGCCTGGCGCGTGCCAGCGCCATCGTGCCCGTCACGCTCAAGCACGGCCCCGGCGCCACCAACACCGTCAGTTTCAAGAGCGCGCGCGCCCAGATCGGCAAGCCGACCTACAGCGACAGCGATGGCGTGCAGATGATCACGATCCCCCTGTCGTTCATTCCCTCCGACGCGGGCAACGACGAGTGGTCCATCGAGATCTGACGCCTCACCTCCCTGCCTGACAACTACACATCCAAGGATCACCATGGCCGTCAAGATTTCCGGGCTCAAGCCCACCATCTCCGTTCCCGCAACGCTGTACCTGCCCGTCGATGAGGGCAGGTTCGGAGCCCATCACTTTGCCGTCGTGTTCAAGCGCCTGGGCAAGGCGCGGCGCGACGAGATCAATGAACTCATCGTCGTCGGCAAGCCCGCCACGCAGCCCGATGGCTCGCAGGAGGTACGGCGCATGACCATCCCTGAGCTGCTCGACGAAGTGGTTGTGGGCTGGGAGGGGATGCTGGGCGACGAAGGAACACCCGTGCCCTACAGCCGCGACGAGCGCCTGGCGGCCGAGGAGGCCTACCCGGGACTGGAGCAGGCCATGGCCGTGGCCTGGTTCGACGGACTCAACGTGCACCAGCGGGATGCCGCCACAAAAAACTCCGTGGCGCTGTCCGGCATCACCTCGGCCTCGACGGCGCAGACCGCTATCTCGTAGACGATGAGCTGCGCGCCCAGTGCGCGCAGATGGGGATCGACCCCGACCGGATGGTGCCCGGCGATCTGCAACGCCAGCACCCCGAGGACTACGAACTGTGGCCGGAGCATGCGATGGCCTGGAGCGTGTACCTCGGCTGCTCCACCCAGTGGCGCAGGACGGCCACGCCCTGGGGCCAGTGGCACTGGGACGGGCTGGACTACGCCGGGGCCGAGATCGTGATGCGCCGCTACGCGGTGCCCGCCGCGCAGCGCGGCGAGGTCTTCGCGCAATTGCAGGTACTGGAGGCGCAGGCGCTGCGCCAGCTCAACCGGGGCTGAGGCATAGGGGCCTCGGCTCCGGCCTTTCAAGACAAACACAAGCGGTCAAGCATACCGAACAGAGATCAGCATGAGTACAGCGGTCAAAAGCATAGGCATCGCCGAGACGCCCAGCCTGAGCGAGCTGCGTGCGCAGAATGCCCAGTTCTCCCAGGAGCTCGACAAACTCCACGGCAAGCTGCAGCAGGCGTATGCCGGCATGTCGCAGTTCGCAGGTGCCTCAACGGACACGGCACTTGTGTCGGCGCGTGCCAGCGTCGATGTCGAGAGCCTGTCTACTTCCATGGGCAAGATTGCAGGCCGCGCCAATGCCCTGCTGGAGGTGGCGGGTTCGGCGGCCAAGGTGGGAGAGGCGCTCTACACGGCCAGTGCCCAGACAGAGAATCTGCGTACACGGCTGGACCTTGCCACCGGCGGCAAGGGCGCGCAGGAACTGGCCTATGTCACGGCCCTGGCCGATCGGCTGGGCCTGCAGCTCAATGCCACCGGCCAGGCCTACGCCGACTTCGCCACCAAGGCGCGTGGTACGGCGCTGGAAGGCGCGCAGGTGCAGACCATCTTCACGGGGATTGCCTCGGCCAACGCGGCCATGGGCCTTTCCGTGGAGCAGGGCAATGCCTCGTTGGCAGCCGTACTCGACCTGATGGGCAAGGGGACGATAGGCGCGTCGGACTTCAGCGAGAAACTGGGACATATCCCGAATGCGGCGCTGGTCGGCGCTCAGGCCCTGGGTGTGACACAGGAGCGGTTCTCCCAGATGCTGCAGACCGGCGAGATCGTGACGCAGGACTTTCTGCCCCGTTTCTCGCAGGCGCTGCAAAGCTCCCTGGGAGAGGGGACGGACAAGGCGGCGGACAGGCTGGATGCCGGCACCCAACGCATGGCCAACGCCTGGGACAAGCTCAAGTCCGCCGTGGGAGATTCCGGCATCAGCCAGATGATCTCCTTTGGCATGAATGCAGCGGCCAACGACATGAACGCCTTTTCGGAGTCCATGTCGCGCGCGCGTGACAACGGGTCGGGCTTCCTGGGCCAGATCAGCAGCGGGCTGGGAAACATCGCCGGGCGCGCGGTGGGCTTGCAATATGTCAGCACGGCCTTCCAGTCGAATGCGGAAAAGGCAGCCTATCTGGCCAAGGAGCTTCCGCGCGCCAGGGCTGAACTGGAGATGCTGCAGGCCAAGGGGGCTGCAACGTCGCGCAACGTATGGGTGCGCACGGCCCATGACGATGCCCAGCGCCTGGTCGAAAAATTGCAGCAGGTGCAGCGCGAATTGATGGCGGCACAGGGTCAGCGCAATGCAGGCGGCGGCCGCGGGTTCATCAACCCGCCGCTGGTGGGACAGCCACAGCCACAGCCGCAGGAGCAAAGCAAGAAAACCGATGCGCCTGCGCAGAAGAAAGAGCCGCCTGCGGTACCCCGCACCGTCAGCTACGCGCCACCGGCCGCGCCAGCCAGAACGCAGCAGGACAATGAGGAGCTCAAGCGCGATCAGGAACTGCAGAAAAGGCAGCAGGAGGTGGCGCAGCTCGTCAAGGAACACCAGACCAAGGCCGAACTGGCCGAAAAGAACCTGGACCTCGCCCGGCAGGAGACCCTCGCGATCGGTCTGACTGGCGATGCGTTGGGACAGCTGCGGCAGGAGCAGGTCGAAAAGACCATCGCGGAACTGCAAGACAACGCAGCCAAGCAAGAGAGCGTCCGATGCTCGAAGGACGTCGCCGAGGCCGTGGGCAAAGAGGCCGATGCCACGCGCGAACTCGCCCGCGTCAAGGGCTACAACGAGTCTGCCAGCAAGGTGGACGAGTACACCAAAAGCGTGAAGGCGGCCAGTGAGGCGGTGCAGTTCGAGCAGTCTCTGGCAGCCATGTCGGAACGCGACCGCAAGATCGCGCTGGAGCAGTACCAGGTCGCGATCGAGCTCAAGAAAAAGCTCGAAGACATCTCGGCCAAGAATCCGGATGATGCGGCTGGCGCCCAGAAACTCAAGGACGACGCCACGGCCGCAGCCAACCAGGCCAAGGCCAATGTTGCCGAACGTGTCCGCATGCAGGAGACCCAGAAATCGGTCGACCAGATGGACGAGATGTTCCGCAAGGGCTTCACGGACATGCTGGCCAACGGCACCGAAGGCTGGCGCACCTTTACCAAGAGCCTGAGTGCGACGTTCAAGGCCTCTGTGGCCGATGAGATGTACAAGGCGTTTGCGCGGCCGTTTCTCGTGCCTGTCTTCGCTCAGCTCAGGGGGTTCGTCGGCAACTTCCTCGGTCAAGGCGGTGCTCCGGGAACAGCGGGCGCTGGTGATGCGCAGGGCACGGGCCTGGGCGGTGGATTGACGGACTGGTCCACCTGGGGTACCTCGGCGCAGAAGTACCTGAATGAATCCGCACTCAAGCTCATGTCCAATGGCTGGAACATGGCCGGTGAAGCACTGCAGGACCTGGGCAAGACCGTGGGCCGGTTCGACACCTGGCTGAAAGACATTCCCGGTTTCCAGGGAGGGATTGGCTCTGCTGCCGGTTACCTGGGAAGCCTGTACAGCCTGTCCCAAGGACAGTACGGAGCCGCTGCGGGTCAGGCGGTGGGAACCTGGATTCTTCCGGGCATCGGCTCGATGATCGGCAGCTTCCTCGGTGGAGCGCTCGACAAGGCCTTCGGCTCCCGCGGCGCCAACCATGGCGGCGCGGCCTACAGCACGGCCGGCATTGGCAATGACAAGGCGGCCGAGCAGCTGTTCGGCCGCGCGGCAGGCGACTGGTATGACGATCTGACACGCCGCCACAGCGATGGCATCGAAAAGCAGCTCAAGACCAGTCTGGACGGACTGGCCCTGGTCTACGGATCCCTGGGCAAGTACGCCACGGGCGGAGTGCGCGACATCGACTTGGTGGGCGGCTTTGCCGCCAACGGAAAGTACACCGACGAGGACGCCTACGGCTACGCCAAGATCATCGACAAGACGACCGGCATGATCCTGGCCGGCTTCGAAAACCGCTCGCTGGGCAACAACCCGGAAGAGGCCTACAAGGCCTTCCTGGGCCAGACCGGTTCCCTGCTGGTGTCCGAACTCAAGAAGGCGGACCTGCCCAGCTGGATGCGCACCACGCTGGACTCGCTGGGCGAAGCACCCAATGTCGAGGCGTTGCAGGCCGCCTTCCAGACCATCGACCTGATCGGCCGCTCCTTTGACGAACTGGGCAAGAAGATCACGGGCTTTGCCGACCTGACCGACTTGGCCTTCGAGTCCCTGATCAAGGCTTCGGGCGGCATCGAGGCGCTGAACGCCAACGCCGGCAGCTTCTACCAGAATTTCTACAGCGAGGACGAGCGCAAGACCATCGCCAAGCGCGAGGTGGGCAGCAAGCTCAAGGACTTGGGCGTGGACATCGACCTGGATGCCGACGACGCCCAGGCCCGGTTCCGCAAGCTGGTGGAGGACAAGCTCAAGGCAGCCAACTCCGAGGAGGCGAATGCCAAGGTATTGAAGGACGCCATCTCCAAGGTCCAGGGCACGCAAGGCCTCAAGGACATGGCCAAGAGCGGCGCCTTCAAGGACTGGGCCAGCTCCACCCTGGGAGAAGGTTCGGGCGATATCGGAAAACTCGCGGCCGATCTCGAGAACCTGGCGAACACCAGCACGTCGCTGGCCGACTTTACTGCCGGTATGGACAAGCTGATCGGCAATATCGGCGGCACCGGCAAATCTTCGGCCGAGACCGCTGCCGAGCTGCTCAAGCTCAACGACACGTTCAAGGCCGTTACCAAGACGTCCGAGGATGCTGCGGCGGCTTCTGCCAAGCAGGCCGAGGAAGCCAAGCGCAAGCAGGAGGAGCAGGCGCAGGAGGCGAGGAAGAAGAACGAGGCCGATACGGATGCGGCGTGGAGCCTGCTGCAGCGTTCCGTCGATGCGGAGCGCTCGGCCATACAGGCACGCATCGATGTCGCGCAGGAGCGCGTGGATACCGAGCGCGCCCTCATGGACACCTTGCGCGGGCATGTCGTCGAACTGCGCGGCCAGATAGAGAGCACCCAGGCCATGGCCTTGGCCAGAGCCAACGAGGTCATTGACCAGGCACTGGCTGCGTACCGGCGCACGGGCTATCTGCCCGAATCGGCTGACATCGGCGAGGCCGTCTCGGTTGCGCGCGGCGGTATTTCCTCGGGCAGCTTCCGCTCGCGCCTGGACTATGAGGCCGCGCAGTTGATCCTGGCCAACAAGCTCGAAGTGCTGCATGACGCGGCGGGCGAGCAGTTGTCTGCCGATGAATTGATTCTGGAGCAGGAAAAAAGCCAGGTCGATGCGTTGGAGCGGCTGCTCAAGACCGAGAAGGAGGCGCTGGATATAGCGCGTGGCATCGACACGCGGCTGCTGTCGTCCGATCTCGCATGGGCGGAATTCCGCGCTGCACTGCTCAAGGAAGGAGCGGATACCGGAGGTGGTGCTGGTTCTGGTGAAAGCAGTTCCGGTGGCGGCAGCGGGGGTGCGGACTTTGGTCCTGGGCCAGGTCCTGGAAGTGGGGGTGGCCGTTCCACCGTGCACAGCAAGTACAAGATGCCTGTTGCCGTGCTCGGTGATGGCTTCGCGATCTACGACTACGAAACGGATCCCGAGCGAGTCAAGAAGCTCGATGCGCTCTCGCCAACCTTCCATAAGTACGACGGCACCGGAGACCTGGTGGGACTGGCCAATGACATCAAGGCCCAGGGGGGCACGGCGCTGGATCTTGCTTATCTGTATGGCTACTCGGAGCGCGACGTGCTGGCGGCATTGGATCAGTTCGGCATTCCGCGCTTCGCCTCGGGTGGCGAGCACTTCGGCGGCCTGCGCCTGGTCGGGGAAAACGGCCCCGAACTCGAGTTCACCGGACCTTCACGGATCCACAGCGCCCAGCAGACGCGGCGCCTGCTGGAGGGCATGCAGGGCGGCGACCTGCACAGGGCCCTCGAGTCCCTGCAGCGTCTGACCTATGACCTGGGGCGCCAGCAGATCGTGCTGCTGCAAAGCCTCGAAAAGATGGCTCGCAAGAGCGACGCCATCGGCGTCAAGCAAAGGGAGACCGCATGAACGACGAATTCACACGCGGCATGGGATTTGTGCCGCCCCTGCCGATCACGCTCGACAACATGAGCACGAACGTCGCCGCAAGCGGGCTGCAGCCCTGGTCCGCCAGCAAGGCCTATGCGCTCAACGACGAGATCATCGACGCCTCGCGCGTGATCTGGCGCAGCATGGCCGGCAGCAATACCGGCAATGACCCCGCCAGTTCGGAAGGCAAGTGGCAAAGGCGCGGTGTGGAAAACCGGCTGCGCATGTTCGATGCCAGCCTGGGCTCTTACACCGAGGCCGATGACCTTATCGAGGTCACCATCAAGCCCGGCCGCGTGGTCACGGACATCGAGCTGCTGGGCCTGCAGGCGCACACGGTCGAGGTGGTGATGACCGACCCCGTGGCCGGCGAGGTGTTCCACAGCGGGCAGCGCCTGGTGCTGCGCCCTTCTGGCAATTCGCACTGGGGCTACTTCTTCAACCCCATAGAGCGCGAACGAAAGCTGTCCATCTCGGGACTGCCGGCCTACACGCAGGCCAGCATCACGATACGCATCGCCAACCTGGGGGCCAAGGCGCGCTGCGCCGAAGTCGTCATCGGCCGTGCCGTCTGGCTGGGCAACACGCAGTGGAGGCCCTCGGTCAGCTTCGACGACTGGAGCCTCAAGAAGCGCGACGACTGGGGCGGCTGGATGGCCGAGCCCGGCGCCTACAGCGACCGCTTGAAGCTGCAGGTCCTCGTTCACGGCACGCAGTACGAGCGCGTGCGCAACGAAATCCTGGCGTATCGCGCCAGACCGGTCGTCTGGATAGGTGCGCGCGGCTACGGCGTGCTCACCACCTACGGCTACATCACGGGTTTCGACCAGGTTCTGGTGGCCCATGGCTTCTCCGATTGCAACCTAACCATTGAAGGACTGGAAGACGATGAACTTCACACCCCCACCTAGTGCACCCGAGGAATCGGTGGCGATCCCGAATCGCCGCACGGACCCGCAGGACGTCTTCGACGTCAAGACGGATGTCTATCTGAACTGGCTGACGGGCTTTCGTAACTGGACGGCGGGCCTGGTGACGTGGCTCACGACGTTTCTGACGGAAATGGCCCAGGCCATGCTGACGGTCGAGGGCAACAAGAACGCTGCGCAGGCCGCCGCCTCCGCCGCCGCGACCAGCGCCCAGAACGCTGCCATTGTCGCCGGTGCCTCCCGATGGGCGCCGGGCAGCTACTCCCAGGGCGACGCCGTGTGGTCGCCCCAGTCGCTGCTGACCTATCGGCGCGTACCAGCCGGCACCACGGCTAGCGCGCTCGACCCGGCCCAGGATCCCGCGGGCTGGCGGCTGTCCGGTTCACCGCAGTCCATGCCGCAGCAGGAGCTGACAACGGCTGGGCCCCATCACCTGATCGTCGGCATGCACTACATCGTCCTGCACCCGCAGTGCGAATGCCTGATGCCGGCCGGGTCCGCGCCGCAGGAGCAACTGCGCGTCACCAACCGCTCCGGTGCGCTGACGCCCGTGCTCAGACGCAACGGGGGCAAGTTTTCCGGAATCGAGGACGACCTGGCGCTGGACTCGCGCTATGCCGACCGCGTATTTACTCAAACCGCAACCCTGGGGTGGATCTGATGCTTTCCTTCAACAATATCTATGGACAACCTGCTGCGCTGATGCGTCGGCGTATCTGGAGCGGGGAGGAGCGAAAGCTGCCGAGCGTAAGCGTTCTCCAGGAAAACGACTTTCAGATGCATACCGGCTTCCTCCCGATCAAAAATACCCCGCCCGATTTTTGCGTGTTCAACGGTCGTGTCCATGTATTGGTTTTCGGCAAGGAGGTCTACACCACGCCGGATTTCAAAACTCTAACGCTACGCTTTTCTGTGCCGGGTGCACCAAATGACTATGGTGCGATCACCTCCGTCGTGCAGCGGGGGGGAACCATCATCGTGGGAATGTCCTATATGTCGGGGATCACTCCTATGAACATTTCCAAGATCAGTACCAATGATGGCGCATCTTTCACGGATTCTTGGTTTGGACACTACATGATGAGCGCTGGAGAGTATTTCTTCGGCGCAGCAAGAGGGCAATCTGGGGTATCCAGCATTTACCGGTCTGCGACAGGGCTTGAATCGCCCTGGGCCACGGTACCCATGCCTAGCATGGCCTACTGGAACCAAATGCTGCACAACGGAAGCGTTTACCTTGCCCTGGCAGATTTGGCAAGCTATGGAAGGTCATCCGCCTTTTCGGACAGTGGGGCCTCGTTTATTGTCTCCGATGGATGGAGTACGGCCCTAAACCAACTGCCCAGTACATGCCGCCCCACACAGGCAGTAGTTGTGGGCACAACATTCGTGCTGGTCGGTGGCAATGGAAAACGCCTGTGCACACTGCGTTCGGACAATGGGCGCTGGTTCAACGTGCATTCGCAATTACTCAACACGGAAGATGGTGATGACATCCAGGCCGTCACCCATGCCTGTGTGGTTGAAGGCGTCATCTATGCTCGCGCCACGTGCTCCGACGCGCAGAACGTACAGCGTTCCCGTTTGCTGGTTTCAACGGATGCCGGGCTGACTTGGAACTCCACTTCGTGCATCAGTGCCGGACGCATGACATCCACGGGTGGTTATGCCGGGCTGTTATGTCCCCTGGCTCCCGGTAAAGGCCTTTACTACGCGCCCGGGCTGAACAACGACTTCGGGCTCACCTCCGATATGAGCAACGACCGCGACTTCTACTACGAACTGGGTGCCGCATGAACTACGAATTCAACCTCTGGGGCTGGTACGCAGGCATGTCCACCACGCCCGGCGCGCGCACGACGACACTGCCGCCCGACAACATGCAGACGCACGAGATAGCGGGCCGCCCGCGCAGCAACTTCACGGGCCTGGCCTGGGTCGAACTGCCTTATGAGGCCCCGCCCGAGCCGGTGCCCGAACCCGCGATGCCGGAGATCGTCATCACCGGCATCGCGGCCGACAAGGAGGACTTTGTACATACTCCCGACTTCACCGATGCGACGGTGCCGGTGGGCGCCACGCTGGCCTTCTCTGCCGAGCTGCGGGCAGGCGCGCAGGTGTTGGCCAAGGATGACAGCTTTCGACTGCCCATCCGGTCGCGCGATGGCCGCGAGCGCGTGGTGCTGGCCTCCATGGCCAAGGGCTTCATCCGTTTCTCTGTCCACTTCGAAGACAGTCGGGTCTGGGAAGTGACCGAAGCCATGGTCAATTCCGACCTTCCTCCCGAACGCCACATGCGCTTCAAGGGCATCAAGGTATTTGCCGTGGAGGCATGACTTGCTCTGAGGCTTGACAAACAACCAAGCCGGCACCTGCCGGCTTTTTTTCGCCTGCCCACAAGCTAGGTGTTTTCCCCCGCATGTCTTCGCCGCGACAAGCTTTCCATGCAAAATAGCACGAACGTTCGTTTTAACAAGAATTTTGCATGTCCAGCGTTTCCGCCCCACGCCGCACCACCCGTTTGACCGCTGACGCCACGGCCGATCCCAAGGCGGGCTCTTCCGTGCACGAAGCTGCCGCGCCCGCGCCGCGCCGTGCGCTGCACAAGGGGCAGCAGACCAAGGCCACCATTGTGGAGGCTGCCCTCAACCTGGCCACGCACATCGGGCTTGAGGGTCTGTCCATCGGCGCTCTGGCCGAGCTGACGGGCATGAGCAAGTCGGGCGTGTTCGCGCATTTTGGCTCGCGCGAGGAGCTGCAGATTTCCGTGGTGCATGAGTACCACGACCGTTTCGAGCAGGAAGTGTTCTTTCCGGCGCTTCAGGCGCCGCGCGGCGTGGCGCGTCTGCGGGCGCTGTTCGACAACTGGATGAAGCGCACGTCGATCGAGCTGGACTCGGGCTGCATCTATATCAGCGGCGCCGTGGAGTTCGACGACCGCACGGGGCCGGTGCGCGATGCGCTGACGGCTTCGGTCCAGACCTGGCACGCAGCCATGCGCCGCACCATCGTGCAGTGCCGCGAAAGCGGCGACCTGCGTGCCGACCTGGACGAGAACCAGCTGCTGTTCGAGATCCACGGCCTGATCCTGGCCCTGCATTACGAGGCGCGCTTTTTGCGCAACGAAGGCTCCATGCAGCGCGCCATCGACGGCTTCGAGAGCATTCTGGCGCGCTACGCCAGCCCGGCCTGATTTTTTCGCTTCCACCGTTTTCACCGCATCCACTGCAAACCCCGCCATCACAGGAGAAGACAAATGCCCAGCTACAACCCGCCCCTGCGCGACATGCAATTCCTCATGCACGAGGTGTTCAAGGTCACGGACGACTACCAGCAGATGACGGCGCATGCCGAGGTCGATGCCGACACCATCAATGCCGTGCTCGAAGAGGCGGGCAAGTTTGCGGCCAATGTGACGTTTCCGCTGAACATCAGCGGCGATGCCGAGGGCTGCGTGCTGAACAAGGAAACCCATGAGGTCACCACGCCCAAGGGCTTCAAGGAGGCCTACCAGAAGTATGTGGAAGGCGGCTGGCCTTCGCTGTCCTGCGATACGGCCTACGGCGGCCAGGGCCTGCCCTTTGCGGTGAACTCGGCGGTGTACGAGATGCTCAACAGCGCCAACCAGGCCTGGACCATGTACCCGGGCCTGTCGCACGGCGCCTACGAGGCCCTGCATGTGCACGGCACGGAAGAGCAAAAGAAGCTGTACCTGCCCAAGCTGACCAGCGGCGAGTGGACCGGCACCATGTGCCTGACCGAGCCCCATTGCGGCACCGACCTGGGCCTGCTGCGCACCAAGGCCGAGCCCGTGGCCGGCGCGCCCGAGGGCACCTACAAGATCACCGGCAACAAGATCTTCATCAGCGCGGGCGAGCACGACTTCACCGACAACATCGTCCACCTGGTGCTGGCCCGCCTGCCCGATGCGCCGGTCGGCTCCAAGGGCATCAGCCTGTTCGTGGTGCCCAAGTTCGTGGTCAAGGCCGATGGTTCGCTGGGCGAGCGCAACCCCATCTTCTGCGGCGCGCTGGAGCACAAGATGGGCATCCATGGCAATGCCACGGCACAGATCAATATCGACGGCGCCATCGGCACCCTGGTGGGCCAGCCGAACAAGGGCCTGCAGGCCATGTTCGTGATGATGAATGCCGCCCGCCTGGGCGTGGGCAACCAGTCGCTGGGCCTGACCGAGGTGGCCTACCAGAACGCCCTGGCCTATGCCAAGGACCGCCTGCAGATGCGCAGCCTGTCGGGCACCAAGGCCAAGGACAAGCCGGCCGATCCCATCATCGTCCACCCCGACGTGCGCCGCATGCTGCTGACGGCCAAGGCCTATGCCGAAGGCGGCCGCGCGCTGGTGACCTACTGCGCCTTCCTGATCGACAAGGAGTTCAACCACCCCGACGAGAAGGTGCGCAAGGACAGCGCCGAGCTGGTGGCGCTGCTGACGCCCATCGTCAAGGCCTTCATCACCGACAACGGCTGGACGGCCACCACCATGAGCCAGCAGGTCTATGGCGGCCATGGCTTCATCACCGAATGGGGCATGGAGCAGTTCGTGCGCGATGCGCGCATCAACATGATCTATGAAGGCACGAACGGCATCCAGGCGCTGGACCTGCTGGGCCGCAAGGTGCTGGGCAACCAGGGCGCATCGCTCAAGAAGTTCGGCAAGCTGGTGGCGCAACTGGTGGAGGAAGAGGGCGTCAACGAGAAGATGGCCGAGTTCATCAATCCCATCGCCTACCTGGGCGACCAGATGACCAAGTTCACCACCGAGATCGGCTTCAAGGGCATGCAAAACCCCGACGAGGTGGGTGCCGCTTCCGTGGACTACCTGCGTGTGGCGGGCCACCTGGTGTTCGGCTACTTCTTCGCCCGCATGGCCCAGGTGGCGCTGCGCGAAATCGCCAAGGGCAACACCGACCCGTTCTACCAGGCCAAGCTGCAGACCGCGCGTTTCTACTTCGCCAAGCTGCTGCCCGAGACCGCCACGCTGATGCGCACGGCCCGCGCGGGCAGCAAGTCGCTGATGGACACGGACGCAGCGCTGGCCTGAACGGCTTCACTCCAACATGGGAGCGCGGGCTGTGCGCATCAGCCTGGCCTGCGCACCTTTCTAGGCGAAGGGGGTTTGAAATGAAGGCATATCAAGCACTGGCAGCAATGGTCCTGGGCCTCACGGCTGCCGCAGCGCAGGCGCAGATGACGCCCGTGGGCCTGTGGAAGAGCGTCGACGACAAGAGCGGCGAGGCCAAGTCCGAGATCCGCGTGGCCGAGAACGACGGCGTGGTCACGGGCCGCATCGAGCAGATCCTGCGCAAGGGCGCCGATCCGGCCGCCACCTGCACCGAATGTTCTGACGACCGCAAGGGCCAGCCGCTCAAGGGGCTGGAGATCATCCGCGGTGCCAAGAAGGCCGAGGGCAAGGACGTCTGGGAAGGCGGCAAGATCCTCGACCCCGAAAACGGCAAGACCTACACGCTGCGCCTGACGCCCATCGAAGGCGGGGCCAAGCTCGAAGTGCGTGGCTCCATCGGCCCCTTCGGCCGCACCCAGACCTGGGTGCGCGTGCAGTAAACCATTCCGGAGGGCGGCCGCAGCGGCCGCCTTCCTCCCACTTGTGGAACATCCATGTCCCGATTCAATGTGAAGAAAGTCGCCGTGCTCGGCGCTGGCGTGATGGGGGCGCAGATCGCCGCCCATCTGGTCAATGTCAAGGTGCCCGTGGTGCTGTTCGACCTGCCTGCCAAGGAAGGTCCGAAAAGCGGCATCGCCGAGCGCGCCATCGCCAACCTCAAGAAGCTCAAGCCTTCGCCCATCGGCGTGGCCGAGGACGCGGACCTGATCCAGCCCGCCAACTACGAGGAGCACCTCAAGCTGCTCAAGGGCTGCGACCTGATCATCGAGGCCATTGCCGAGCGCATGGACTGGAAGCTCGACCTGTACACCAAGATCGCTCCCCATGTGGCCAAGCACGCCATCGTGGCGTCCAACACCTCGGGCCTGTCCATCACCAAGCTGTCCGAGGCGCTGCCCGACGCGATCAAGCCGCGCTTTTGCGGCATCCACTTCTTCAACCCGCCGCGCTACATGCCGCTGGTGGAGCTGATCGCCACGCCGACCACGCAGCCCGTGGTGCTGGACCAGCTCGAAGCCTTCGTCACCAGCGGCCTGGGCAAGGGCGTGGTGCGCGCCAAGGACACGCCCAACTTCATCGCCAACCGCATCGGCATCGCGGGCATGCTGGCCACCATGAAGGAGGTCGAGAACTTCGGACTGACCTTCGACGTGGTCGATGACCTCACCGGCAAGAAGCTGGGCCGCGCATCCAGCGGCACCTTCCGCACGGCCGACGTGGTGGGCCTGGACACCATGGCCCATGTGATCAAGACGCTGCAGGACAACCTCAGCGCCGAGACCGATCCCTTCTACGCCAGCTTCGGCACGCCGCGCGTGCTGGCCAAGCTGATCGAGCTGGGCAATCTGGGCCAGAAGGCGAAGAAGGGCTTCTACAAGAAGGTCGGCCGCGACATCCTGCAGTTCGAGCTGGACAGCGAGGACTACGTGCCCGCAGGTGGCAAGGCCGACGAGGTCTATGGCCGCATGCTCAAGAAGCCCGCTGCCGAGCGCCTGAAGCTGCTGCGCAATGCCGAGGGCGCGCAGGGCCGCTTCCTGTGGGCCATCCTGCGCAACAGCTTCCACTACGCGGCCATCCACCTGGAGAGCATTGCCGAGTCCGCACGCGACGTGGACCAGGCCATGCGCTGGGGCTTCGGCATGAAGCAGGGCCCGTTCGAGCTGTGGCAGGAAGCCGGCTGGCTGGAAGTGGCGAAGATGGTCCAGGAGGACATCGATGCCGGCAAGGCATTGAGCAAGGCGCCCCTGCCCAAGTGGGTCTTCGAAGGCCCGGTGGCCGAGGCCGGCGGCGTGCACACGGCGCAGGGCTCGTGGAGCCCTGCCAAGGGCCAGTTCGTGCCCCGCCGCGTGCTGCCCGTCTACGAGCGCCAGATCTTCCCCGAGAAGCTGCTGGGCGAAGACAGCCTGCCCGACTGGAAGACGGCCGGCACCACGATCGCCGAATCCAAGGCGCTGCGCACCTGGACGCTGGACGGCCAGATCCTGATCGCCAGCATCAAGAACAAGATGCACGCCATCAGCCCCGAAGTCATGGAAGCGCTGATGGAAGCCGTGGATGTGGCCGAGGCCGACTTCCAGGGCATGGTCATCTGGTCGGGCGATGCGCCGTTCAGCGTGGGCGCCGACCTGGAAGCCACCATGCCGGCCTTCGTGATCGGCGGCGCCGACGCCATCGAAAGCGTGGAGCAGGAGTTGCAAAACCTGATGCTGCGCATCCGCTACGCCCAGGTGCCCGTGGTTGCGGCCATCCATGGCATGGCGCTGGGCGGCGGCTGCGAGCTGGCCGTCTACAGCGCGCGCCGCGTGGCGCACATGGAAAGCTACATCGGCCTGGTGGAAGTCGGCGTGGGGCTGGTGCCCGGCGCGGGTGGCCTGACCTATATCGCGCGCCGTGCGGCAGAGAACGCCGCCACCAGCACGGGCAAGGACCTGCTGCCCTTCCTGACCGAAGGCTTCACGGCCGCGGCCATGGCCAAGGTGGGCACCAGCGCCATCGAGTCGCGCAAGCTGGGCTACCTGCTGGACAGCGACCTCATCGTGCCGCACAAGGACGAGCTGCTCTTCGTCGCCATCAACGAGGCCAAGTCCATGGCCGCAGGCGGCTGGCGCGCGCCGCTGCCGCGCAGCTTCCCCGTGGCGGGACGCAGCGGCGTGGCCACCATCAAGGGCTCGCTGGTCAACATGCGTGACGGCGGCTTCATCAGCGAGTTCGACCAGCATGTGGCCAGCCTGATCGCCAACGTGGTCTGCGGCGGCGACGTGGATGCGGGCACCCTGGTGGACGAGGCCTATCTGATGAAGCTCGAACGCAAGGCGTTCTGCCACCTGATCGGCCATCCGAAGACCCATGAACGCATTCTCGGAATGCTGAACACCGGCAAGCCCGTCCGGAATTGATATGTCCCCCCTGAGTCGCTTCGCGCCTTCCCCCCCAGGGGGACGACAGCCTCGCGGCGGGGCGGCGCGGCCAGCTTAGGCCCTTGCTCGCTGTCCCTGGTCTGGAGCACGCCAGTTGTCTGGGGCGCGCCCTTTTCGGGGGCTGCGGGGGTGATGAATAACTGAGATCGAGGAGCAACCTCCATGAAACAAATCCAAGACGCCTACATCGTCGCCGCCACGCGCACGCCCATCGGCAAGTCGCACAAGGGCTTTTTCCGCAACTACCGTCCCGACGACCTGCTGGCGACCACGCTGAAGGCCGCGCTGGCCCAGGTGCCGGGGCTGGACCCGGCTGCCATCGAGGACATCATCTGCGGCTGCGCCATCCCCGAGGCCCAGCAGGGCCTGAACGTGGCGCGCATCAGCGCCGTGCTGGCGGGCCTGCCCACCAGCGTGGGCGGCATCACCGTGAACCGCTTCTGCGCCTCGGGCCTGTCGGCCGTGGCCATGGCGGCGGACCGCATCCGCGTGGGCGAGGCCGACGTGATGATCGCGGCCGGCGTCGAGAGCATGAGCATGGTGCCCATGATGGGCAACGCGCCCTCGCTGTCGCCGTCCATCTTCGAGCGCGATGGCGACGTGGGCATTGCCTATGGCATGGGCCTGACGGCCGAGAAGGTGGCCCAGCAGTGGAAGGTCTCGCGCGATGCGCAGGACGCCTTTGCGCTGGAGTCGCACCGCCGTGCCCTGGCCGCGCAGCAGGCCGGTGAGTTCAAGGACGAGATCACGCCCATCGAGGTCACCGACCGGGGCCTGGACCTGGCCAAGGGCGAACCCGTGGTACGCACGCGCACCGTGGAGCTGGACGAGGGCGCACGCCCCGACACCAGCCTGGAAGGCCTGGCCAAGCTGCGCACCGTGTTCGCGGCGCGCGGCTCGGTGACGGCCGGCAACAGCTCGCAGACCAGCGATGGCGCAGGCGTGCTGATCCTGGCCAGCGGCGCCGCCGTGCAGCGCTTCGGCCTCACGCCGCTGGCGCGCTTCGTGAGCTATGCCAGCA
>NZ_JAELTK010000322.1:0-301 GCF_016428765.1 Delftia sp. ASV31 | reverse complement strand
CCCCCCCCCCCCCCCCCCCCCCCCCCCCCCCCCCCCCCCCCCCCCCCCCCCCCCCCCCCCCCCCCCCCCCCCCCCCCCCCCCCCCCCCCCCCCCCCCCCCCCCTTTTCAAGCCGAAGACGGCATACGAGATCAACGTCAGCGTCTCGTGGGCTCGGAGATGTGTATAAGAGACAGGGCCTGATCGGCCTGGCCGCCACGCTGCGCTTCATGCCGGTGGGCGACCGCTTTGCCGTCAAGCGCTTCGACGGCGTGGGCTATGCGCTGCTGGCCTTCGGCATGGTGGCCGTGTCGCTGGCGCTG
>NZ_JAELTK010000321.1:0-301 GCF_016428765.1 Delftia sp. ASV31 | reverse complement strand
CCCCCCCCCCCCCCCCCCCCCCCCCCCCCCCCCCCCCCCCCCCCCCCCCCCCCCCCCCCCCCCCCCCCCCCCCCCCCCCCCCCCCCCCCCCCCCCCCCCCCTCTTTTCAAGCAGAAGACGGCATACGCGATCAACGTCAGCGTCTCGTGGGCTCGGAGATGTGTATAAGAGACAGGCCTGGGCCAGCGTGGGCACGGCCTTGGCGCAGACGTAGTTGCTGCCGTGTTCGAAGACCGGCGCACCGCACTTGGGGCAGGGGCCCAGCGATTGCTGGCTGGCAAAGTCCACCAGCTCGCCCGTG
>NZ_JAELTK010000320.1:0-302 GCF_016428765.1 Delftia sp. ASV31 | reverse complement strand
CCCCCCCCCCCCCCCCCCCCCCCCCCCCCCCCCCCCCCCCCCCCCCCCCCCCCCCCCCCCCCCCCCCCCCCCCCCCCCCCCCCCCCCCCCCCCCCCCCCCCCCTTTTCAAGCAGAAGCCGGCATACGAGATCAACGTCAGCGTCTCGTGGGCTCGGAGATGTGTATAAGAGACAGCTGCAGCAGTTGCTGCACGCGCTGGCGGCCCGCCGCATCCAGCCGCTGCAGCAGCATCAGCGGCAGGGCCACGTTGTGCCAGACATCCAGGTGCGGCAGCACATGGAAGGCCTGGAACACGAAGCCG
>NZ_JAELTK010000319.1:0-302 GCF_016428765.1 Delftia sp. ASV31 | reverse complement strand
CGTTGTCCCCGTTGTTGAGCAGGCAGACCAGGGCGGAGACGCCCAGCGAGCCGGCAATGAGCACCACCTCGTTGTGCGAGGCCGTGGTCAGTTGCCCCAGCCGGGCGATGAGGGCGCAGGCCTGGTGCTGTCTCTTATACACATCTCCGAGCCCACGAGACGCTGACGTTGATCGCGTATGCCGTCTTCTGCTTGAAAGTGGGGGGGGGGGGGGGGGGGGGGGGGGGGGGGGGGGGGGGGGGGGGGGGGGGGGGGGGGGGGGGGGGGGGGGGGGGGGGGGGGGGGGGGGGGGGGGGGGGGGG
>NZ_JAELTK010000318.1:0-302 GCF_016428765.1 Delftia sp. ASV31 | reverse complement strand
CCCCCCCCCCCCCCCCCCCCCCCCCCCCCCCCCCCCCCCCCCCCCCCCCCCCCCCCCCCCCCCCCCCCCCCCCCCCCCCCCCCCCCCCCCCCCCCCCCCCCCCTTTTCAAGCAGAAGCCGGCATACGCGATCAACGTCAGCGTCTCGTGGGCTCGGAGATGTGTATAAGAGACAGGGCCTGGGCTGCAGCCGTCACGGCAGGCGGGAGCTTTTGCAGGTTGGGCGGATCCAGCAGCAGGGTGTAGTTGCGCTGCAGGTTGCCCGAGGCCCAACTGGCGTCGATCACCAGATCGACAAAGGGT
>NZ_JAELTK010000317.1:0-302 GCF_016428765.1 Delftia sp. ASV31 | reverse complement strand
CTGCGCAGCCCGCCGGTGCTGCAGGGCGATGCCACCGATGCCGTGCCCGAGGGCGAATGGCATGCCTATGGCCGCACCGGAGCGGGCCAGCGCTATTCGCCGCTGCGCCAGATCGGCCCGCACAACGCTGTCTCTTATACACATCTCCGAGCCCACGAGACGCTGACGTTGATCGCGTATGCCGTCGTCTGCTTGAAAAGGGGGGGGGGGGGGGGGGGGGGGGGGGGGGGGGGGGGGGGGGGGGGGGGGGGGGGGGGGGGGGGGGGGGGGGGGGGGGGGGGGGGGGGGGGGGGGGGGGGGGG
>NZ_JAELTK010000316.1:0-302 GCF_016428765.1 Delftia sp. ASV31 | reverse complement strand
GCCCAGGCCGTAGAGCGTGTCGTTGGCAATGGCCAGGGCCTCGGCCTCGTCCTTGAAGGTGGTCACGGCCAGCACGGGGCCGAAGATTTCCTCCTGGAAGATGCGCATCTTGTTGTGGCCCTTGAACCTGTCTCTTATACACATCTCCGAGCCCACGAGACGCTGACGTTGATCGCGTATGCCGTCTTCTGCTTGAAAAACGGGGGGGGGGGGGGGGGGGGGGGGGGGGGGGGGGGGGGGGGGGGGGGGGGGGGGGGGGGGGGGGGGGGGGGGGGGGGGGGGGGGGGGGGGGGGGGGGGGGG
>NZ_JAELTK010000315.1:0-295 GCF_016428765.1 Delftia sp. ASV31 | reverse complement strand
CCCCCCCCCCCCCCCCCCCCCCCCCCCCCCCCCCCCCCCCCCCCCCCCCCCCCCCCCCCCCCCCCCCCCCCCCCCCCCCCCCCCCCCCCCCCCCCCCCCCCCCTTTTCAAGCAGCAGACGGCATACGCGATCAACGTCAGCGTCTCGTGGGCTCGGAGATGTGTATAAGAGACAGGGCCTTGCCAGCACCGGCGAGCTGACCATCAGCTTTGTCGATCCGGTCGGCAGCTCGGGCGCCATCACGGCTGTTGTCGGCACTGATGTGCGGTTGGCCGCCATGTCCAGGAAAGTGGCC